>DALTWN010000021.1 GCA_029987045.1 Methanocorpusculum sp. | reverse complement strand
TGCGAGGCAGGTAGGATGGTTCACGGACCCGTTCTGAGCACACACGACATTTGTACCCTTTTCCTTTACCTGCCGATGTCATCCGTCCGCCGCATTTCGGACAGCGGGGAGAAGACCGATCTTCCAATGGTGCGGCACTGTCCAGAGAGAATTTTTCGAAATGCAGAACTCCGTTGAGGTAACTGCCATAGACGGTAACTTTGTCCCCAGGGATAAGACACCGGACATATTCACGGAAGGATTTTGTCGGTTCAAATGCATAGCAGTCCGTTGCAGACAGACGGACGGAAACATGGCCTCCACGATGCTCGACCGGAAATGCTTCCACCGTTCCGGAATAAGTATACGAACATCCTTCGACAAACTCCCCATCATATGGAAGGATATGCGCATCGGTTCCCTGATTCGTCTCCCAAATCACACGGAACGATTCCTCTTCCGCTTTCAGATACGACACCGCTTTTTCGACCCATTCCGGAGATTCGCCGCGAATACCATACAATACCGGGTCCTTCCCATGCGGAAGACATACCGGTTTGTCCGCTGAAAAATCCCATGTGTCCCATGTATGAGGAGCGGTTTCAACTGCACTGCGCCGAAATGATTCTGCATCATACTGACGCGGAGTCCCGCAGGCATCCGGCATCCGATATGCGAGATATTCATATGTTTTATCCGGCAATACTGCAGATACCGCTGCAAGAGCTCCTATCAATCCCCGGCGATTCTTCCAACCGCGATACACTGCCCCCAATTCCTGCAACCGTTCCTCTGCCTCTTCGACCGTACAGAACGTTCTCAGTGCCTTATAGTAAAAATCCTCCGGCGGTTTCTCGTTGAGCAGGACAAAACCAGGATTCGTATTCGCACAGGTAAACTGCGCATATTTTTCGATATATTCGGTTATGAGATCCGCAACCCATTCTCCCCCTCCGGTAAACTCAATGGAGACCCCCGCATTCCCGCGCGTTTTCCAGGGAACATTTGGATTCAGACGAATCAGCCGCATCTTATTCACCACACAGCCTCTGACGACCAGTTCCTGCGCAACAAGACCTCCCAGATACGTAGTACACATTCCATCCGGGGAATCGGTATCATCAATTCCCAGATACATGAGATTTCGCTCCTTTCAGTTCGCGAATGCCCGCTTCCGGATTTCTTCGCAGATGATGTTCAACCGCAGGTTCATGAATAAATCTGCAGTCCTGACAACTCCATATCTTTCCCCGGGGAGTCTCAATCTCCTCTGAAATATCAGTGTCTTTGCACGGATAAAGGGGACAATAACAGAACGTACAAACCTGTTCATCAAAATTATGACACGGATAGTACGGACATCCTTCCGGTAGCCATTCATTCCAGTGATCTCCCCCATATCTACTGTAGACAAAGAAGGAAGGGCGCTGACGTTTCGCAAGTTCCTGATATTTCCCCGTGGCCCATCCATGAGATACGCCCCAGTTTGTCAGCAGATAGTTGTCAAATCGAACGAGAGCCTCGGTTAATGCGAATGAAACAGCCCGGTATATCTTTTTTCCGATATCCGTCAACGGACCGGCAAACTCAAGGGTTGGCCCGGGTCTTTTTTCTGCCGCAATGATTGCCGCATCGGTCGAAAGAGAAGCAGAACCAATCTTTCTGTCCAGCAATACCTTGACTTTCGCTTCAGTCACGGTCATCAATGCTCCAAGAAGCGCAGAATCGGCCATGGGCACTGCTGAAACCAGGATAATATTGACCGTTCTGTTCTTATCAGACACAGCAGCAGTTGCAAAGACCGTTATTTCATCATATTGTACAATACACGTATTATTTACCGGAACTGCTGTCAACAACCCGAATTCTGGCGATAAAAACCCATATTTCGCAGAAATATTATCAATATAGCGCACTGCATCATCTGAAAAACCAGCTGGTACCGAGATATTCAACAGAGTGCTGACATCAGAAATACCCCCTGAAATACCGCAACTAATTGCACGGAATTTACCGCGGACAACCAACGCATCAGGTCTGAAGTAGTAACGCATAGATATTACTGATTTATATGGCGGTAGATGTGATAAAACCCGCGAGTGACGCGATTTCAGACGAACAAAATATAATCTCTGAATGACAATGTAATAATTAATATATGGAACATGCTGAATTAATCGCAAAATCCTTTACGGATATGAAAGATACCATTTTCGGATCTCGAAATATCACAACCTGGCTTAAACTCTTCCTACTTATTGCCATACCCTTGGCAATCGGTATCTCGATATCACTGATTATCTGCCAATATATCATCAAACCACTATTAATGCCGATATTGGTCGAGTCCGGCAAATTCGGATTCACTGCAGATGGTCTCTCCTACCTCATGACCATCGCCGGTGTCTGTTTCGGCTTCATCTTCCTCTTTCTTATCCCGCTCTTCCAAGGATATCTTTTCAGGGTAATACGTTCCGATACGAAACCATCGACACGTAATATATTCGGTCTCTTCTTCTCCGGATGGAGAGTAAATATTGTCTGCTTATTCTATCTCATTCCAATGATTATCATCTATATAATCTACGCCATTCTGTACCAGTTCTTTACCGGCAGATTATCAGGATATACGTCACTGGTAATTGGTGGTGGAAATGTCGTTGACACAGCAATATTCATTATCTACCTCATATTGCAGTTCATAACGTTAATTTTCGTAGCTCTCTTCGCAATCATCTCTCTCGTGCATGTTGCACGCGGCGCATCGTATAAAGAAGCATTCAAACTGAAGAAGATCAAGAGTATCATCAAACAGATTGGCTGGTACAACTATATCCTTTGTATAGTTATCTGTGCCATTCTCATACTGCTGATTTCAATTCTCTTCCTCGGTATCGGAATGGGATTCGAAGGAGCTCTTGCAGTCAACATTATCGTTCTGGTAATCTACTACCTGCTTCTGATTCCAATCTCCTTCTTCTGTACCAGATATTTAACCAGAGTCTATGACGTCGGCACACTCCCGGTCAAAGAAGATACAGAAGACTTCGACAATTTCTGATTCCATAAAATGGATAATGCAGTATTCCAACTTCATGCGGAATATGAGCCAAAAGGATCCCAACCAGTAGCCATTGCTGCCCTGACTGAAGGAATCACCCATGGAAAACAGTTCCAGACACTCCTGGGAGTTACCGGATCGGGCAAAACCTTCACTATTGCAAATGTAATTCAGAATGCACAACGGCCAGTACTCGTTTTAGCACATAACAAAACGCTCGCCGGCCAGCTATACAATGAGTTCAAGGAATTCTTTCCAGAGAACCGGGTTGAATACTTTATCTCCTACTACGATTATTATCAGCCGGAAAGTTACATTCCCAACAAGGATATGTACATCGAAAAGGATGCATCGATCAATCCGAAAATAGAAATGATGCGATTATCGACAACAGCATCTCTTTTAACTCATCGGGACACGATAGTAGTCGCATCGGTATCCTGCATCTACAGTATCGGAAACCCGGACAATTTTGAAAAACTCGGATTCGAACTTAAAGTCGGCCAAGAGATTTCCCGACGGGAACTGGCAGAACATCTCATCGCAATTCAATTCGAGCGAAATGACATGGAATTGATGCCGGGCAGATTCCGTATTAAGGGAGACACTATCGATATTGTCCCAGGATACATCAACAATATCATCCGCATAGAATTATTCGGCGATGAAATCGACCGCATAGCTATTATTGAAAAATCATCCGGAAAAGTATTGGATAAACCGGGATATTTCTTCGTATATCCGGCAAGACATTTCGTCAGTACCAAGGAAGAACAGGAGAATGCAATCAACTCCATTCGGGATGAACTGGAAACTACGCTGAAGACAACAAACCTCGATGATCTGGCAGTTCACCGCCTGCGACAACGGACCGAATACGATATCGAGATGATGGAAGAAACCGGGTCATGCAAAGGTATTGAGAACTATTCGCGACATTTTGATAAAAGAAATCCCGGAGAACGCCCGTACTGTCTTTTGGATTACTTCCCAGACGACTTTCTGCTCATTATCGATGAAAGCCATCAATCTTTACCCCAGGTCCGTGGCATGTACAATGGCGATCATGCCCGCAAAAAAACGTTAATCGACTATGGATTCAGACTGCCAAGCGCTTTCGACAACCGCCCGCTCATGTTTTCCGAATTTGAGACGTTCATGCATCAAACCATCTTCGTTTCGGCAACCCCGGGTGACTGGGAAGTGGAACATTCCGGAGACGTGGTCGAACAGATCATCAGACCGACCGGCCTTTTGGATCCGGAGGTATTTGTACGGCCGATTACCGGACAGACAGAAGATCTGATGCACGAAATCCAGAAAACCATCGAAAAAGGAGAACGCGCACTGGTAACTACACTCACCAAAAAGCTGGCAGAAGAACTCGCGGAATACCTCTCATCACAAGGAATCCGAACACGTTATCTCCATTCCGAAATAAAGACCCTGGAACGGACCGAACTCATTCGACAATTCCGTCTCGGTATGTTTGACGTTATTGTCGGCATCAATCTGCTAAGAGAAGGCCTCGACATTCCCGAGGTGGGATTCATCGGTATTCTTGATGCCGATAAAGAAGGATTCCTGCGTAACACCCGCAGTCTCATCCAGATCATCGGACGTGCCGCACGAAACGCTGATTCATACGTCGTACTCTATGCCGACACCATGACGGATTCCATGAAAGAAGCATTGAGCGAAACATCCAGAAGACGGAAACTGCAACTCGCATACAATGCGGAACATGGCATTACCCCAGTCACCATCAAGAAACCGATTCCGGAAAAGGATGTCGATATCAAGATAAAGGATACGAAACACATCCCTGCCGCAGAAATTCCGAACATGATAATCTCTCTCGAAGCAAAAATGCATGAAGCTGCAGAGACACTCGATTTCGAACTTGCAATCGAACTGCGCGACAGAATCAACCAGCTGAAAAAGAGAATCGGCGCCGAATAAATTCCTTATTTTTCCCGGACCAACTGATGATCTAAACCGATAGATGCAGTTTCAAGCAACGCATCATAGTCCATAGTCGTCTCGACACACCCGTCCCGCAAGGTAACAACACCGAGCGTCGTCATGGATATCCGTCTACCCATCTCCAGCCCATCCTTGACTTCGGTAAGACAGCCCACGCCAATCATTGCCTTCGGCGAATATTTTTTCACCATCCGCTTGATAAACGTCGATCCTGGAATAATAAACACACGATATCCTGCCTTTTCGAGAACCGAAATGGTCGCTCCAAGTCCACATTTTCCACAGGACAAACACCGGATTCCATCGGGAGTCAGGCGTGCAGGACATTCGGCTGACCGCAGACACTGCGGGAAGAAAACCACACGTTCGGAAACGGGCGTCATCTCGAATGCATGAAGATTCATCTTGTTGTCGATGGATATCATGAAATTCAAAAGTTCCACCGCTTCAATTCCAAGAATCGAACAAATGATACGCACTCCATTTTCTGCAAATGACAGGAACGGACGTAATATCCGCGGGAAATACATCTTTTTCCGGCGAATGGATATTACCACCAGGATACCCATGACAAGAATGAAAATAAACCAGAGAATCAGAAGAAAGAGAGTAATCGTTCCGATAATCAGGATTACCGAATTGAAGATGGGGCTGTCGAACAATGCAAGCGGGATTTCAAATGTCATCGATATTACAGATCCTTAAAATCGTAGGGAGGATAAAGGACTCCTTTTTCTGTTATGATAGCAGATACCAACGACAGCGGCGTTGCATCAAAGGCATAATTGATCACACGTACATCATCTGGAACCGTAGTCTTTCCAAACAATGACGATACTTCTTCACGTTTGCGTTCTTCGATAACGATATCCTTTGCGAATGCATCCTTATCGAATGTTGAAACCGGAGCCGCAACATAGAACGGGATGTTATGATATTTGGCACACACTGCATGCATATACGTGCCTATTTTGTTGAATACAGCATCCTGGGTGATTCTGTCCGCTCCGACAATTACCGCATCGATTTTACCCTGCTGCATCATATAGGCCGCAGTGCTATCTGTGATAGTCGTTACCGGAATCTTATCGCGGGCAAGTTCAAATGCGGTCAGGCGGGATCCCTGAAGGAGCGGACGGGTCTCACAGGAAACGACAGAAATCTGTTTGCCCATCTTCCAGGCGGACCGGATTACGCCAAGTGCAGTACCCCATGAAGAGCAGGCAAGGGCACCTGCATTGCAGTGTGTCAGAACCGTACCAATCTGTGGAAGGAGTTTCGCACCGTTATGACCAAGCAGCATGCAGGTCTTCGTATCCTCTTCTTCAATGAGTTTTGCCGAATACAGCGCCATGACCCGTGCCATTTCCGGAGGAAGATTCTCCATGGCAGAACATACCTTGTTAACTCCCCATGAAAGATTGACGGCAGTCGGTCGTGTACCTTTGATTTTCTCTGCATCCGCCGCAACCTGCGCTTCGAAACCCTCATCCAGCGCGGCACGCGCAGACAAGGCCATACCCAACGCACCTGCAACTCCAAGTGCGGGAGCCCCGCGAACAACCAACCGTTTGATGGCATCGCAAAGAACATCGATGGTAGCAATCTCGACTATCTTATACTCGGTAGGGAGAAGCGTCTGATCGATTGCCAGGATACAGCTTTTTTCATCATCCCACCACAGCGTCTTTTCTTCCTTGATATCGGCTGCGCCTGTATTCTTACCGGTGTGACGTTGAATCATTCGTTAGCACCTCCAAACAGGGAGATATATGCATTGGCTGCAGCAGCCCCTCCTGAAATGACAGAATCCGGGATATCCTTCGGCGCAAGAGCGGTTCCTGCGATAAAAATACCTGCAACTGAACTCTTCGACGGGGAGTAACGGTCAGCAGGCAAAAGGAACCGATGAGTATCAAGCGTAATTCCGAGTTTTTCCGCCAGACGAACTGTATCCGGTTCGGGGGACATACCCACAGAAAGGACAACCAGATCTGCATCCAGCTGGACAAATTCGCCGGTTTCTGTATTCTCGAGCGGGAGGATCAGATGATCACCTGCATTCTCGACTTCTCCCGGAAACGCACGAATGAAGACAACGCCTGCTTTTTTCGCACGTTCGTAATACTCTTCGTAGCCTTTTCCGTATGCACGCAGATCATTATAGAGGATTGCAACTTCAGTATCCGGATAATGTTCCCGGATAAGCATCGCATTCTTGAGCGCATACATACAGCAGACACAGGAACAGTAATTCCGGCCAAGAGCCAGATCACGGGACCCCACACACTGGACAAAGACCACGCTCTTTGGCGTACTTCCATCTGAAAGTCTACGCAGTTCGCCGAAAGTCGGACCGCCTGCATTGATCATACGCTCGAACTCAAGCGAGGTAATGACATCCGCATATTTCAGATATCCGAACTGTGATTTCTTCTGGGCGTCAAAGAGAGTATATCCCGTCGCAAAAATGATCGCATCTGCTTTCAGCTCCTTGTTCTCGACCATATCTTCGCCAAGATTCAGCACCGCACGTTTACCGCATGCTTCCACACAGAGGCCGCAACGGATACAATGTGCCATATCACGAACGACGAGATTCGGCACTGCCTGAGCATGCGGCTTGTAAATTGCATGACGAACTCCCAATCCGGCATCAAATTTGTTATAGACTTCAACCGGACAGACGGAAACACACTCCCCGCACCCGGTACACTCCGATTCCTTGATATATCGCGGATATTTCGTAACGGATACCGTGAAATTTCCTGCAGTTCCAGAAATCTGCTCGACCTCGGTCATGGTCATGATGGCAATATTCGGATGACGGGACACTTCGGCCATCTTCGGAGAAAGAATACACATCGAACAGTCATTCGTCGGAAATGTCTTATCGAGCATTGCCATATGGCCGCCGATAGACGGTTCCCGTTCGACAATGGTGACATGAACTCCGTTATTTGCAAGATCCATAGCCGCCTGAATTCCAGCCACTCCGCCGCCGATGACAACACATTCTTTCATTTTCGATATTCAGCTCCAAGTTTCACATACCGTGCAGCATTGTCCTTATTTTTCTGATACTCTGCATCGGTCAGTTCTCGTTTGACTTTTCCGGGAACACCCATCACCAGGGATCTCGGCGGAATCTCGGCACCCTCTGTAACCACCGCACCTGCGGCAACCAGAGACCCGGCACCTATCCGTGCACCATTGAGGATGATTGCACCCATTCCGATAAGACAATCATCCTCGACCACGGCGCCATGGACAATAGCTCCATGACCGATCGATACACCGGCTCCTATCTTAACCGGATACCCATGAGATTCATGGATCACCGCATTATCCTGAACATTTGAGCCGTCACCGATGGTAATCGAATCTGTATCTGCACGAAGAACTGCGCCAAACAGAATAGTAACATTGTTACCTAAGACAACATCACCGCACACAGTTGCATTCGGGGCAACATATGTTTCCTTCCCACATGAACGAGCTACAAATTCCATAGTGTTTATATATTAGCGTTTTCTGTCTTATGATTATTGTGGTTTTGAAAAAGAACAGAAAATCGGGAAATTGCCCGCAAAAAAGTAAAAAGAAGATTATTTCGCTGCCGGTGCCGCACCCGGAGCTTTGGCAACCTTGCTGATATTGGCTGCAACCTCGGCGATCATTTCTCCCGGGAATCCGGCAACCATTTCATCGGCTCCGATACCGGAGAACTTACGGGATCCATCACACCCAAGCGAGAAGTTCGGTTTTCCGTTCAGCAGGACATATGCAGATGCATCAGAACACATGGACTGGATACCGGAGAACTGCGGATAGATTCTGCCGCCAAGATCGTAGAGAGTACTCTGTGCGAGTTTCAGAATAGCTGCAGGCTGGGCGAAAATAACGACTACATCCGGAACGAACGGTGCTTTCTCAAGCGGAGCATAAATGGTCGCATAATTTTCTTTCGGCAGATTCGGCACACTTTCCATCGTCCTGCGCGATGCATTGATAGTAGAATACTTCCCGAGCTTGAAATAGTGCTGGCCTGTCTTCAGTGTATCTCCTTTCTCCCGAAGACCAAGCGCCCATGCTCCTCCTCCGCACTGATGTTTTGCATCAGGAGCATAGAATATCTGTCCTTCGCGAGCAAGAGAAATCATACGGCAATGGCGAACAGTCTCTTCGATTTCTGGAATTCCCGCTGGAATATCTTCCGCGGACTTCGCGAATTTGAGAGCCACAGGTGATCCCTTAAGTTGCAGAACACTTTTAAGTTCTTCCGAAACGGCTGAATAATCTGTCATATAATGATACTTAAGGTCCTTCTTCTATTTAGTATGTCCGTTTTTTCCCAAGATTTATCTGAATTCAGGACACATGCTAATGCAAGAGAATGGAAAACAAGGGCATTGTCATCAAAATAGGAGGCAGTCTTGCGGACGCGGCAGAGGAGGTACTCTCTGCCATCACTGCCAGCTCCATCCCAGCTCTTATTGTTCCTGGAGGAGGAGCATTCGCTGATACCGTACGCAAAAAGAACCTTGATGACGACAGTGCCCACTGGCAGGCAATATCTGCAATGAACCGGTATGCGACCTATCTTGCGACATTCGGTTTCCCTCTGACCGAGAGATGCGATATGCCGAAAAAAGGAATACATATCCTTCTGCCGGAAAAGATACTGCGCGAAAAGGACCCACTGCCCCATTCATGGGATGTGACGTCCGACTCCATTGCGCTCTGGATTGCGCAGACCCTGAAAACCCCCCTTCTTCTTATCAAATCACGTGACGGAGACTTCGTGGATCCGGAATATATCGATTCCTATTTCAAAACACTGAATCAGAATAGCAAAACGATCGTTTCAGCAGTAAACGGGCGCGACATCCGGAAACTCCAATCCGTTTTTCAAGATATTTCTTCCAAAACAGCTGAATTTTGAAATAATATACGATCTCCTCCGGAAGAAAACATCCCGCAAGACTATGCCTCACCTTTATATGATTCGGCAACTAATAGATAAAGGAATTCTATCATGGCTACATGTACTTCTTGTAATGCCCCCCTTTCCGAGCGCGGGGCAACCGAATTTAAATGCCCGGACTGCGGAGAGACCATCTACCGCTGTGCACAGTGCAGAAAACAGAGCGTAAAATACACCTGCCCGAAGTGCGGGTTCCAGGGTCCGTAAATCATGGGTGACGTTGCAGTTATTTTAAAGATCATGCCGGAATCCCCAGAAGTCGACCTTAAGAAACTTGAGGCAGACATCAGAGGAAAGATCACCGGAATTCAGGACGTCAAGATCGAGCCGATCGGATTCGGTCTTTCTGCAGTCAAAGTTGCCCTTGTCACCACTGATGACGCAGGCGCTGAAGACAAGATTAAGGGAATGTTCG
>DALTWN010000020.1 GCA_029987045.1 Methanocorpusculum sp. | reverse complement strand
AGAAGCAGACCGATGAAGACACCTATATGAAGCTCGACCTTCAGTCCTATGAAGGCAATATGGGTGAAAACGGTCCGGCTACAATGTTTGTGAAAATCGCCTCAGTTACCGACATTAAAGAATGTCCGAGGATTAAAGATGAAATATACAATGGAAACATTGTCATCGTCGATATCACCAAACTGAAGCTTGATAAGATTATGTTCGATCGTGTAATGGGAGACCTCCGTGCGGTTGCGCGCGATGTCAATGGTGACATCATTGGTCTTGGCGATCAGCGCTATGTCATTGTTGTACCGACTGGTGTTCGTATTTCCCGTGAAAAGCTTTGCGGCTACTAAATGCGTCAGATTGTAAAATCACCGTGTCCGGATTGCGGGAAGGAAATTACCTTCATCTACGATACGGAAAACATACCCTATTTTTCAGATATTCTGCTGATCAGTGGAATCTGTGAGTCTTGCGGATTCAGAATCGTGGATACGATGATTCTGAATGAACGGGAACCGTGTATCTGGGAGATGATGGTCACGTCTGTTGAAGATCTCAATGCGCGGGTGGTGCGCAGTACTGCTGGCGAAATCGATATTCCGGAATTCGGTCTGAATATTCATCCCGGTCCGGCATGCAATGGATTTGTTTCCAATGTCGAAGGAATCCTGGAACGTGCTGAAGAAGCGGTGCGCAGAGCACTGATCACTGCTGAAGGTGATGAAATTGCCACAGCGGAAACGATTATGCAGCATATCATGGATGCCCGCGAAGGTAAGTTCCCTTTTACGGTGAGGATTACTGATCCGACGGGAAATTCAGGCATTGTTTCGTCCAAAGCAAAGAAGACGAAACTTGATGTCAAGCTTGAAGATGGAATGACGTTCACTCCGTTAACCTGATGGTCATGGCAGATAATCCACGCTATAATCCATCCGAAGAACAACTATCGGCAGCTGTGGCTCTGCTTTCGAAACGCTCGTTTTCCGAACTTGATCGGCTTACCGCATCGTATGTCGAAAAACTGACCGGAAAGAAATGGAATGATCCTGCAGTTTTGGAAAAGATACGCGCTGCAATCATGTCCCAGAAGGACGCGTACTGGAAGGAAGGAAAAAAGCGGGTCGTTGCATACAAAGGAGGATACAGTGTTCTCTCCTACATGGCGTACCAGATGCCCGGTTATGTCTATGAAATCGCGGAGTATCTTCTGTCACTGATTTCTGCAGGACTTGTCCGAAAACATATCCGTGTTCTTGATCTTGGCGCAGGTCCCGGTACTGCATCTGCGGCAGTACTTCTCATATTGTCAGCGTTTCCGGAACTTTCGGCAGAGATCTGTGCAGTAGAGGTTACTGATACGCATAGGGAAGCATATGCCTATCTTATTCCGGAATTGGCACAGAAACTCGGCAGTTCATCCATGGTGGAGAAACCGCAGTCCATGAATATCATGGAAACCCTGCCCGAGGGAGAATACGATCTTATCATCTGTGCCAATGTACTCAATGAACTCCCGCTGGATACGTCCGGCAAAGCATCATTGCTGCAACGGATTGCCGGACACCTAGTGACCGATGGCAGTCTGTTGGTTTTTGAACCGGCGGATCTGGAGAATGCGACCGTACTCCGTGATGTTTCCCGCGAGGCAAAGGCAGGCGGACTGACAGTCTACGATCCCTGTAACGATCTGCGGGGCGTGGCCTGCCGCGTGTCTCCCTGCTGGTCGTTCAGGACCTATGAGAATATCCGTGCGACCCCGCTCATGAAGGCATTGGCTGCAGACAACGAAGAAGCATACCGCTTCATCAATACCGATGTGAAGTTTGCCTATGCAGTGTTTAGAACCGACGGTCATCGCCGGTGCGGATACCGGATTCCTGCGGATGCGAAACGTGCGCGTCTTTCGCAGATCAAACGGCATGAAGGAAAACGAATCCATGTAACGGTATCGGTAATGTCGGCGGATATCGGCGATCAGAAGACCTACCTCTATCTAGTATGCGACGGTTCGGGTTCGGTCCCCTGCTATCTTGCGTTGCCTGCCTACCACCGAACGCCTGAGCATGAAGCGTTGCTTACGGCGACCTACGGCAGTGTGGTGGCGGTTGATTCGGTTCTTGTCCGCTGGAACGAGAAACAGAAGGCATATAATCTGCTGATGGGACGGAACAGCTGGTGCAGAATGATTGCGGGAACTGCTACGGGAAAGCCCTGTCCTGACAAGATCAAGGAACTCATGAAGAAGACACAGGCAAAGGGAAAGGGGCAAAACAGGGGCCCGCGGAAGAAACCTGTCGGCACCCCGCGAACCTCTAAGAATATTAAAACCTGAGAAGAGCAAATACATCAGAGACAAATATCATGGATACTACTGGTTGTTCACGTGAAGAGGTCCTGGCGCTCCTTTCAGGATACCGGGCACTCGACACTCCGTATGATCATATTTTCAGTTCGATGTGCACTATTCCGCTTCAGATAACGGAAGATGTGCGCCGTATGTTCGCGGCTACAAATCTGGGCGATCCGTCCCTGTTTCCGGGAACTGCAAAAATAGAATCTCTCCTGGTGGAAAGTCTCGGCGACATGCTGCATTGCAGGACTGCTGCCGGCTGGATGACGTCAGGCGGGACCGAATCGAATATTCAGGCGATCCGTGTGGCGACCAAGCTGAAGAAGACCAATAAACCGAATATCGTCATTCCGGTATCCGCACATTTCTCGTTCGAAAAGATTGCGGATATGCTTGGCATAGAGCTCCGTGTCGCTCCGTATGAAGATGGGAAATATACTGTGGATACCGATGCGATGGCAGAACTCATCGACCGCAACACTATTGCTCTTTCTGCACTGGCTGGTTCCACTGAATACGGTGTCGTCGATGATATCGAGACCATCGGCAGACTTTCGCTCGAGAACGAGACGTTCTTCCACGTGGATGCGGCGTTTGGTGGATTCGTCATTCCGTTCCTTCCTCGTCTGATTCCCTTCGATTTCGCGGTGCCGGGTGTTGACTCCATCTCTCTTGATCCGCACAAGATGGGAATGGGCACTATTCCTGGGGGATGTCTCTTGTTCAGGAATTCGAATGATCAGAAGACCCTCAGCGTGCAGACACCGTATCTGATGTCGAAGGAACAGACGACGCTGACGGGAACTCGTCCGGGAGCGGATGTCGCCGCAGCATATGCGGTCGTCAAGTATCTCGGAAACGACGGGTTCCGTGCGATTGTCGCCGGGTGTATGGAAAACACCCGCAGACTTACCGAAGGTCTGACCGCCCTCGGCTATGAGAAGGTCCTTGAACCGGTACTGAACCTGACGTCATTCCATGATTTCCCGATTCCGGACGGATGGAAGGTATCACACACGCGTGAACAAAATCTCAGATTCGTCTGCATGCCGCATGTCACCCGCGATGTCGTTGAAGCATTCCTCTGTGATGTCGCCGCATCCCAGAAAGAATAAAAAAAGCGTATGAACGGAAAAAATCCGTTCCTTTTTTGTTATGATTTGTTTTCCTTGTTAAGAATGTAGATTCCGTTTTCTGCAGAATCCACTTCCTGCTTTACCGTCCGCATCTCTTTGAAGAATACCTCATATCCCGTCAGAGAGATGACCAGAAGAACCGGGCCGAGGACGAATCCAATCACACCGAGTACGGCAGCACCGCCGAAGAATCCAATGAACATGAGCATTGGTCGGATCTTTACGGATTTTGCGGTGAGTTTCGGGCGCAGGAACATATCGGTGACGATACAGGTCAGGAAGTAACCGACGGTCACGGTAATGATGAGTGCATACCAATCACCGATTGAAATACAATAGAGACCAATGAAGACAATGATGACGATCGGACCGACAACAGGAATAAGAGCGAATATTCCACAGAGGGTGGCAAGGAACATTGACATACCGAAACCGAATCCGGCAATCAGGCAGTAGGGTATTGCAACGGCGAAGGTGACTACGGCGATGAATACATGGACGACGTAGAGGGAGAAGAGGATACTTTTTGTTTTCTGTCCCATCAGGAGCATGCTTGGACGGGATTTTTCTGGAATGATTGTTTTGATATCATTAACAATCTTCTCGCCAAAGATGAAGAACAGATAGAGAATCGCAAAGAATAAGATGGCACTAACAACGATAAATGTTCCAAACGATATGGCGCTCATTGCCATTTGTGGAGATATCGATGAGAAGAGGGTATTGACCAATTCAGCGCCGGTTCCTATTGGTATCGTTATATGGAAGATACTTGAAATCCAGTCGAGAATGGAATCGATCATCGTCGCCAGAGTTCCCATGTTGTTTATGAGGACAACCACGATGGTTGCCAGTATTGCTACAATAATACCGCAAATGAGGATTGTAACCAGCGCGGCAGAGAGCGGAAGAGGGACTTTGGTACGTAACTTCCGGTGTATCGGCATACCTATTACTGCAAGTGATGCTGCGATGATGGCTATTCCAAGGTATTTCCAGCTGATTATTGTTAAGGCAATGAGTAGTATTGCAAGAAAGACCAGGATTGTGTGGTTTTTCAAAAAGTATGCGAGACCCATGATACTACCATTATTTACTCTGTAAAAGATATTAAATCCATGGGATTATTTTTATTTTCGGGGAAAAAACAGAGTGTCAGGATGAAATACGCTCTCTCTAATAGAATTATATGGTCATAGTTTCAATATATATTCTGAATTTATGGCAGAAAATACGGGAAATATTGGTAACTATGCTGAAACGTACAAATCATTTCACATAGACGTCCCGAAACACTACAACTTCGCGTTCGACGTGATTGATGATTGGGCAAAACGTGACCGCAATCATCTTGCAATGATTTGGGTGAATCAGGACGGGAAAGAAAAGAAGTTCACGTTTTGGGATCTGATGATCCACAGCAACGAGGCTGCAAACATTCTGATGAAATTTGGTATCCAGAAAGGAGACCGGGTCATGCTCATGTTGCCGAGAGTTCCGGAATGGTGGATTCTGGTTCTCGGTCTGCTGAAACTCGGTGCAGTCTACTGTCCGAGCCCCCACATGCTGACGGTCAAGGATATCGCATACCGTACGAAAGTCGGCAACTTCAAGATGATCATTACCGACCGTGAGAATATGGAAAAGGTCGATATGGTTGCCGAAGAGTGTCCGTCTCTGATGCACCGCATGATTGTTGATGACGATCCGAATGAGCGTCTGCCATCGCCCTGGATCGGATATCAGCATGAACTGAAATATCCGGCACCAGTCGCGACCAAGCTGATTTCCCAGTCCGGCCACAAGGTCCTGGCAACGGACCCGATGCTGATTTATTTCACCTCGGGAACAACCAAGAACCCGAAGATGGTTCTGCACGACTATGCACACCCGCTGGGTCAGACGGTCACTGCCAAGTTCTGGCATGATCTGACTGAAAAAGATGTGCATTTCACCGTATCGGATACCGGCTGGGCGAAATGCGGATGGGGTAAGATATTCGGCCAGTGGATTTGCGGAGCATGTATCTTCGTCTATGATTACCGTACCAAGTTCCACGCGACCGAACTCTTGCCGCTGATTGAGAAGTACGGTATTACCTCGTTCTGCTGTCCGCCGACCATCTACCGTATGCTGATTATCGCTGATCTGAAAAAGTTCTCGTTCTCGGAACTGCGTACCTGTACCAGTGCAGGAGAACCGCTGAATCCGGAGGTCATCCGTATCTGGCGTGAAGGTACCGGCATAACTATCCGTGAAGGATACGGTCAGACGGAAACCTGTTGCTGTATCGCGACGTTCCCGGGAATGGAGATCAAACAGGGGTCCATGGGCAAACCGATGCCGGGATGGGACATTCATCTGCATGATGATGATGGCAAGGAAGTCCCGCAGGGTGAAATCGGCCGTATCGCCATTTCCCTAAACCCGAAGCCGGCAGGTCTCATCTGCGAGTATCTCGACAATCCGGAAGAGAATGCAGCTATGTTCATGAACGGCTGGTACTATACCGGAGACAAGGCACGCATCGATAAAGAAGGATACTTCTGGTTCGTCGGCAGAAACGATGATGTGATCAAATCATCTGGATACCGTATTTCACCGTTCGAAGTCGAGTCTACGCTTCTTGAGCATCCGGCAGTCAAGGAATCTGCAGTCGTCGGCAGTCCGGATGATATCAGAGGAGTCATCATCAAGGCATTCATCGTTCTTCATGACGGATATGAACCGTCCGACCGTCTGATCAAGGACATCCAGGATTTTGTCAAGAGAACGACCGCGCCGTACAAGTATCCGCGTGCAATCGAGTTCGTCAAGGAACTCCCGAAATCATTCTCCGGTAAGATCAAACGCGGAGAGCTTCGCGAGAGAGAACTGAAAAAATACGAAGAAGAAAACTCCTGAATTGATTCAGGATATCTTTAATCTCTTTTTAAAAAAATAGTTGGGTAAATGGATTATGCGTGATCGCGCTCTGCTTCCATTTCCTTGAGCGCATGTTCAGCAAGCATATGCATGCGTGACGGAATTCCACGTGAAGAGATGGTCTCGATCTCTTTCATTGCGGATGCGATTTCCGCACCGAGAATGAAGATGGCATATTTGTGTTCAAGTTTGCTTTTGCTCTCATCGTTCGGGGTGATATTTAATGCAGAATATTCGGGGAATGTTAATTCTGGATTGAGCGACTGATAGTATTCTTTTATCTCGTAGAATATCTGATGGAGTTCTAACAGCTCTTCTTTATGCATGTCTTATTTCATAGGTGGGGAAACAAGATAAATATTGCCCGAATCGGCCAAAAAAGTATGGTTGAGAGAATTACCAGGGTACGTCTTTCAGCTTGAAGATGTATCCGATGATATTTGCGCAGCGGTGGCACAATGGAGAGATGAGAAGGATGGCTGCGAGCAGTGCAAGCCCGATCCAGACAAGACCGAAATCAATGGCGGGTCCTGCAGCGAATAGCGTCAGTTGTTCGACGAACCAGCCGATGTTTCCGGTTACCAGAAGTGCCAGTGTCATGAGAACAAGGGAACCGATAACCATGTCGTACATGTCTGCGAGCGGCCATTTCGCGCCGCGTTCTTTGTTCAGTCTGCGTTTGAAATAACTTTTGATCAGATCGCCGAGTAGAGCGCCGATTGCCAGGAATATTACGGTTATCCACGTGTGTTCTGGTAGGAAATCAAGGTGGAAGAACCAGCGTGCCCACATCATGATTGCGCCAAAAATAATGCCGCCGATGATTCCGCCGATCAGGCCTCTCCAAGTCTTTCCATCTCCGAAAATACGTCTGCCGTCTTTTGCACATTTCCCGAAATCGATTGGAGTCCCGCCGCCGACAAGTGCTGCAACCGGATTTGGAATATATGCGGGTAGCATAATCCATACTGCCCAAAGGAAAAGCATGCCGATGGTTACGAGTATGTCTGATATCATTCTATGGATATATATGTGTACTTGGAATTTATAATTAGTTGCGCGATAAATCCTGCATTTTTTTGAAGTGGTATGTTGAACATAATCCTCTTAATCTGATTAATACAAATAATTCTGTAATCTATGCGGTTTTGGAACAGAACGGATCGGACATCTGTCGCTATCACCGACTGGGGTTCGTTACAGAAACTGAAACGTAAAGGCAGGTTACTTGCCGTTTTGCAGAGCGAAGCTGCAAAATATACTCCCGACGATCTGGATATCATGATGCAGGCATATGATGAAAAGATTCGTACGCTTCCGTCAGACTATCGTGATGAACTGAAAAGATATGCCCGTATCCAGATTACCAATGGTTATAACCGGTTGATTACCGCATCTCTCGACAAGATCCTTCGTAAGGAAAAGATTTCGAATACCTGGCCGGCATTCGTCGTGTTCGTTGTGCGGGAATGCATGGACGGGAATCAGCGGTTGCGGTCTTTGAAATATCTGATAGCGGCATATACGATGTATGTCGAGGAAAAGCCCCCGCATCCGGTCGGAATGCCGTTTCCCGGCGGTGTTTCGGTGGAATGTTTCGAAGGTATCTATTACTGTCCGGTGAAGGATTCCTGGGCAGGAGAGGATCATGCGTTATGCAGGTTCTGTTCCGCGGTCCAGAGCCGGGACCGTGACATGGTGCTTTCCAAACCGGAACGTGATGCCGTTGGCAAAAAAGAGAAGATTAACAACTATTTCTATAATTTCAAGGGCTGAGTTGTTTCCGTCTCCGGAATCCGGTGATGCCGAAGATTATGCCGATTGCGCCTGCAAGCCCGATTACAATGAAATCGAAGCTCAGGAACGAGCCGGTTATATCGAAACAGAGTCCGCCGAAGAATGCGTTCGCAGCATAGCCGAATACTTCAAACATGGAGATAATGGAGAATGTTGCCGCGAAACTTTTGAGCGGAACGCGTTCCCGTGTCAGAAGGGCATGGTATGGAACCGCCATTGAAATCAGCACACCGAGTATGACGATGACCACGATGGTGGCTATGGTATTTCCGGGAATAATCATACAGGAGATGAGTGCAACGATTACCCAGGCGAGGAACATCGCCGCGAGTGCGAGTCGTTTGTTTGCGATTCGTGATGCGATGATACCTGCAAGCAACGGGCCGATGATCAGTGCGAAACCGTAGATCATAACCAGTATCGTCGCTCCATTCGCATCCAGTCCCATCATGGAAGTCCCCCGACGAAGGAGATGATTCATCATTCCCCCCTGACAGAGTCCGTAGATGAAGTATGAGATGGATATGAGATAGAAGAACGGAGATTTCGCCATGGTCTTCAGGATGCTTTTTACTGAGACCAGTTCATCCGCAGAAGATTCTGCCGCGGTATTGGTGTGGTTCTTCTGCCACTTGAAGAAGAAGGTCAGCGGGATGATTGCGGCAATGGCTATCGCGATAAATACCATGCAGACGATGAACCCGTTGTCGAATCCGCTGCTGAATCTGACAACAGGTGCCAGTATGATGTTGAACACTCCCTGTGACATGCTGAGAATACCGGCAAACACTGCCGCTGTTTTCGGGGTCAGGAACGACGCAGCTGCGGCATATGTAATAGAATAACAGAGAGCCCCTGCCCCGATACCGAAGAAGATGCCCTGGAAGATAATCAGTCCTATGAATGATGAGAATACAAGAATACCGGCGAATCCGAGTGCGGTCAGGATCAGACCGATGGTCAGGATGAAGGTATAGGATTTGCGCAACGTCATGAATCCCCAGAACGGACAGGCGATGGCAAACAGCAGATTCCGGATTGTCACGACGGTGCTGATGGACCCATAACTGATTCCAGAAATATTCGCGATTTCAGAGACAAATACTCCGGAGGTCGCCCGCAGTCCGGCAACCAGTCCATAGGCAAGGAATGCCGCAAGGATGATGAACGCGGTCTTGATGATTTCGTTCTTCGTCAGGGTAGTCATGAGCTATCTAGGGGTTTTGTGGATATACTGTTTTTCTTCTCTGAATATTAATTCATGTACGGATACCTGGTCTCCCTTTTTATGTTGGAAGAATAAAAGCAAAAAAGAGAACGGCAGAATGCCGTTGTCTTATCATCAGGTTATATTTCAGGATTATTCCGCAAGGAATGCGGCAATGCGTTTTTCTGCATTGTCACGCAGATTCATGTAGTACATCGCAGCTTCCTGAAGGTGCATTGATTGCTCTCCGAAAATCTGACCGACAAGGGTGTCTCCTGCTCCTTCAAAGAGTGATTTCACGGTTGTACAGATAACGACCTTGCGGGTCGGATCAATCTGTGCATCGGCAGTTCCTTTCCCGAGACTCTGTGTTCCGTTTTCGCTGGTGATCATTGCACCGAGGTTTTCATCGGCACCTGCATAGGTGTCGTCCGTCTTCCAGTTCAGCGGGTTGATGACCTTCATATTCTCATCCCAGACGAAACTGCCATCGGTAATTGTTGCTCCCGGTTCTTCTGCCGTATAGGAGATGATGACACCGGTATCGGTTTCACCGGTCGTGAATTTCAGATGCGGGTTCTCCGCGAGGAATTCCTCGGTGATTGGACAACCGATGACATATGCTGCAACCATGTTCTTGTAGTATTCCGGGTGTTCCTTCATGTATTCAGCAAGGATATAGCGTGTGGTGAACGAACCCTGAGAGTATGCGGCCAGAATGAACGGTCGTTCTCCGCCTTTGTTTGCATGTTCGAAGTAGTAATCAAGGGCGTCGAAGGCATCCTGTTTTGGAATGGTTCCGACATACGTCGCGAATTCTTCGGCGCTGCAACCAGCGAGTGCAGTAGGAGATACCTGGCGATAGTATGGTGCATACACATCGGTACATGATTCGAATTCGGAACCGTCGTCGACATACTGTTTATGTGCGGTAGATCTCATTCCTGCGTCATCGATCGAACTGAAGAAAGAGGTGGTATTATCTGGGGATGCTGTCGGATACAGGAAGAAGGTATCTACTGCGTGTTCGTGCGTTTCCGGATAATACATCCAGTTGTTCTTATCAGAATAATTGTTATGGATTGCAGCAGCAGCGGCAAGTTCTTCCGGTGTGATGGTCAGGGCTGCGGATGGTTCTGCCGGTTCAGGTTCTGC
>DALTWN010000019.1 GCA_029987045.1 Methanocorpusculum sp. | reverse complement strand
TCAAGGAAATCTTCACCGTCTTCGACATCCTTCAGACGTTTTTCGCCGATGACCAGCGTCTTTCCGATCTTCTTTTCCTTTCCGTAATCGGTAACGACACAGAGTGAATGGGTTCCGGAAATCTGCGAGAGGTTTCCGACGAACTCCGCACGTTCGACGGTCTTCTGCGGAGATCCGTAACAGGTCAGGATGGTTTCATTCTCGAAGACGGATACGGCATGGAACGGCGACCGTCTGAACTCATGAACGCTGATACCGATGGACCGGAGATGGTCTTCGGGTTTTTCTGCGGTCTCTCCTTCCGCATGTGCGGACGGAAGGGATGCAGGGATATGTTCCTCCTCGATCGGATTGTACTGCAGGAGATCGATCGGTTTCACGATGTCGTCATTGAAGAATTCTTCGAGCCGCATCGCCATATCCAGTGTAGTCCCCATGCCGCTTTCATATTTGCTGACCGTACGGCGCGAGACTCCCAGGGCATGTGCAAGATCACCCAGCGACATCGACAATCCTTCACGGAGTTCACGCAGACGGTCGGCATCGATATTGACGTAGAGTCCGCCCGGGGATGCATAGACCAGCGGCAGTTCTCCTTCTGCAAGATAATCATAGAGGGTGGATGATGAGATTGCATTGATACCGTATCTCAGATAGATTGCTCCGCGTTCGAGCGGCAGATCGCGTGCCCGTTCGCCGATGATAAGAGGAACAGCATGAAGATGCCGGGCGATTTTATCCAGATCCCATGCGACATCTTCATTGATGCTGTCGATTTGAGAAGCGACCTTGATGGCAAGCAGATGTTCTCCGTTCGACGCCATCATGTCAAAGCTCCGTGGCCGTATTTCACAGCGTTCTGAAATGTTATATCCTGCCATCAGGAGGATACTCACTACATTCTGAAGCAAACGGTCAGCGGACATTCTCGTATAATTCTAATTGGATTGAACTTCTATAAATACTTTCCAACTAAGGGATTTCTGCCGGAAACCGGTTAATTTGCGTGAAAAAGAGTTATTTTTGTTTGAGTTCTGATGCTTTTTTGACTTCTATCTCGTCCATCTCATCGAGATAGGGAAGAAGACATTTGAGGTACGGGCGTGTGCCGGCCGGTGTCTGTATCGTTCCTGTATCCAGGATTTCAGCGTTGAGCGGTTCGGATTTCAGCATTTCTTCCAGAGGAACGGCATCTCCGGCAATCTGTTTCATCTGTTTTTTCATAAACTTGAACCAGTCCTCAATCTCGAGAACCGGACGGAAATCAAGGTCGATCAGACGGTATTTCCGGATATCCTCTTCTACAGTGGATGTTCTGGCAATCTCTGCATCCATGTAGAGATAGACGTTGATATGCTGCTCACGCCGTAAATCAAGAAGATTCAGGATATCAACGGTATCGCCGGGGTTGGGAAAATTCATGTTTATTTGTAGGTCGTCAAAGATAGTTAAGTATTGCAGAAACACCCAGCAGAATCCGCGCTCGTTGTGTGCATACATGGTGCCTGCAGCCGTAGAAATCCGGCGAATCAGGTTTTTTCCGGGAGATAGCGGAGAGATATAGGACATAGAGAATATGTTCTATTTATTACGAACATAATTAGCAAATAATCAGAATTAATTTCGAATATGCTGGACGTATAAGGAATGTTTTTATATTTATGTGCTGAATTATATGTATGCAAGAAAAACTCATGCCACATTCCTGCTACACAGTACTACAGGTACTGGAAGAGACTGGTATTCAGACGCACAAAGATCTTGTTCAGGGAACCGGTCTTGCTCCGCGTACTGTCCGCTATGCTCTGCGGATGTTGAAGGAGCATGGTCTTGTTGTTGAAAAATTCAATTTCCATGATGCCCGACAGATGCTGTATTATCCGGCAATGTCGGCAACTACTACTCAGGTAAGTGTCTGAGCAGTAGAAATACTGACATACTCATATGCCATAGTTCTGCGGCACAGCAGAAAACCCCCTCTTTACCCTATTTTTTGAAAGTGTATATACACGCGAAAGAACAATATGTACATCATTAGTTCATGCGCGTGCGTTTGTTCATTTCATTTCTTCTGATTCTGGGCGTATTCATAGCGGTGGCTGGATGTGTCGGAACAGATTCATCTCTGGATGATGACAAGCTTGTTGTGGCTGTTTCCATTGTTCCGGAAGAGACATTCGTCAAGGAAGTCGCAGGAGATAATGCCGAAGTCATTGTCATGATTCCACCAGGATACAGCCCGGAAACCTATGATCTGACGCCGAAACAGATGCAGAAACTGGCAGGTGCGGACATCTATTTTGCAATAGGGGTGCCTTCGGAATCTGCAATCCTGCCTTCACTCAATCCGGATACCCGGTGTGTCTGTCTTCAGGATGCCGTGGCTGCGGTGTATCCGGACCTCGAGATGGACGGTGCGCGTGACCCGCATATCTGGTTGTCGCCGCGGCGTGCAGAGGTGATGGTGGATACCATAGCGTCTGTTCTCTCTTCATACGATGCCGGGCATTCTGCAGAGTATCAAAAGAACGCCGATGCCTATAAGGAAAAGATCGCCGAGGCGTCCCGCGATGCCGCGGAACTGCTGAAGAATGCGGCAGGCCGGACGTTTATTGCTACACACCCGGCATATGCCTATTTCGCTGATGAGTATGGCCTGAAGATGCTGTCCTTGGAAAAAGACGGGAAGGAAGCGACGATTCAGCATATGCAGGATCTTCTCGATGTTGCCAAGGCAGGACATATCTCCACGATATTCTATCAGCAGGAAGCGGAGATGGCACAGGCGAATGCGTTCGCGGAAGAAATCGGCGGGTCGACAGCGTTGCTGTCTCCGCTTGCTTCAGATTACACGGAAAATATACGGTCGATGGCGGCGGCAATCGCTGCAGGAGTGGCGTAGTGACGGTAGCGGTATCTCTTCAGCATCTTACTGTGTATTACGATACGACCTGTGCACTCTCCGATATCTCCCTTGAAATCGGAGAACGTGAATTTGTCGGAATCGTTGGACCGAATGGTGGAGGGAAATCCACGCTGGTGAAAGCTCTGCTGGGGCTGATTCCGGTTGATTCAGGAAGTATCTCCCTGCTTGGCGGCAGTGTCGTCGAAAACCGAAAGAAGGTCGGGTATGTTCCGCAGTTTGCGGAAATCGATCGCAAGTTTCCGATCTCTGTACTTGAAGCGGTCCAGTGCGCATGTCTTTCCAGCGGTCTTCATCCGTTTTATCGAAAGAATGCAGAAAACAGGAAACATGCCGAAGAACAGCTGAAACGGGTGGGTATCGCCCATCTCGCGAATCGTCAGATCGCCGAACTGTCCGGCGGTGAATTCCAGCGGGTTCTGATTGCCCGTGCGCTTGCCGGAAATCCGGAAATTCTTGTGCTGGATGAACCGGATGCCAGTATCGACCTTATCTCCCGTGAAGAGATCTATCGCCTGTTGTCTTCGCTGAACAAACAGATTACCATCATTCTGGTGACGCATGACCATATGGCCATATCTTCCGCGGTGACCTCGCTTGTCTGTCTGCATCAGCGGCTGATCTATCATGGTTCGCCGGATATTCCGGATTCCGTGTTCCATGAGATGTATGGAGGCATCCATGCTTGAAGAGATATTCACCTATCAGTTCCTGCAGAATGCACTGATCGCCGGAGTACTTGCAAGCATTGTGTGCGGTCTTATCGGAGTCATTATCGTCGAACGAAAGATGATCATGATTGGCGGCGGTATTGCACACACTGCATATGGTGGTGTGGGACTCGGGTATCTGTTAGGATTTTCGCCGATTATCGGCGCATGTATTTTTGCTGTTCTTGCTGCGTTCGGTATCGGTGCGGCAAAACGGAAAGGACGGGTTCAGACGGATATTCTGATTGCATTGTTTTGGTCTCTTGGAATGGCACTGGGTATTGCATTCATCGGTATGGTTCCCGGATATGCTCCGGATATATCCACCTATCTGTTTGGAAATATTCTCACGGTCACCCGGTTCGATCTGATCCTGATGGGAATCCTGACGGCCGTTGCTGTTTTCATAATCGTTATGCTGTATCAGGATTGGAAATTTTTCCTGTTCGATTCGCAGTTTGCCGAGATCCGCGGTATCAAAGTGAAATTCCTGGAGTATCTGTTGCTTGTCCTGATTGCGCTGGCAGTGGTCGTACTTATCCGTGTGGCAGGAATCATTCTGGTGATTGCCCTTCTTGCGGCACCTGCAGCATGCGCATGTCTGATCTCGAAAAGACTGAAGAACAGAATGCTGCTTGCTATTGGGTTTGGTATCCTCTTCTGCTTTGCAGGCATTGCCTTGTCTTATGCGATCAACATTGCATCAGGAGCTGCCATTGTCATCATATCGGTTGTGACCTACGCCATCATCTACATCTGTGCCTTGATTCAGCATAAGAAACAGGTTGCAGAACGCAGACTGCACAGCTAAAGAAAAAAGGTGGATGGATTATTTTTTCAGGTAGAGGTAGCAGTGACAGTGCCCCTCTTTTTCGACATCTTCGGGTGACATTCTGCAGGGACAGATGAACTGTTTATCAGTCTCTTCGTTTCCGCTCGGCAGCCTGCAGGGACAATAGCGTTTTCCTCGGAGGAGCTGGTTGCGTGCAAGGCCTTCGATTACCGAATCAGCAACCTCTTTCATCGGATTGATTGCCCATCCTTTCTTTTCGGCGACACGTTCTATTGCCGGTCTGATTTCTTCTGCAAGTTTCAGGATTTCTTCGCGTTCTGGTGCCATAGTTCGTTATTGTCCTTCCAATCCTTTCAATGTATTGTTTGCGATACGGTCAAGGTCACGCTGGATAAGTTTGAGCTGGATTGGTTTCAGATGGTCGATGAAAAGCATGCCGTCATGGTGATCTTTTTCATGACAGAATGCACGCGCAGGAACTCCTTTGAGTTCCCGTTCGACGATCTCACCGGATTCATCCAGGTATCTGCAGATGATTTTTGACGGTCTGCGGACCGGTTTGCGGATGCCGGGGATGCAGGGACTTCCTTCGATGTCTTCCGAAAGAGCGCCGGCAGAGATGATCTCCGGATTCGCTCCCCGGATACTGACGCCAGCCACATCGATGACGAACAGTCTCTGTTTTTCACCGATCTGCGGTGCGGAAAACCCGACGCAGGAATGAGCATGCATGGTATCTGCCATGTCGTCCAGGATTGCCCGTTCGGTATCGGTTATTGCAGCGACGTCTGCACATTTTTCCCGCAGAATCGGATTACCGTAGGTGAGGATGGGACGTATCATACGTAGATGTTAATTCTCATGAATCGTTAAATCTGCGGTCTGTTGACCGATGTAATGCTAAATCCTATTACGCGACACGCACAATATATCCCTACTTTATGTCTGAATCTGCCAGTGTGCCTGAGTATGACGGACCGGTCTACAATACGGAAAGCAAGATACCTGCAGGCACACTCATCCTCACTATCGTCCAGCATTTCTTCGCTCTTGCGGTATACATGACCTATCCTGTCATCATTAGCGGAGCAATCGGCGGTGAGGAGCATATGACGACCACTCTGATTTCGGCGACGCTGATCGGGTGCGGTATTGCGACGATTTTGCAGGCATGCAGACGCCTGGGCAGTGGGCAGGTACTGCCGATTATTCCGAATTCATCGTATCTTCCGGCATCGCTTCTTGCGGCAACGGGCGGGGGACTTCCGATGCTCTATGGTATGCTGATTGCAGGCGGTATCTTTGAGATTATCATCAGTAGACTGACACGGTTCTTCCGCTATGTGTTCCCGATGGAGATCTGCGGAACCGTCCTGTTCCTCCTAGGTATCGCCATTGTTCCGTTCGCATTCCCGTTGTTCTGCGGAAGTACTGATTCAGCACCGCTTGATCCTGCGGCGACTGCAGTGGGCATTATCACACTCGCTTCGATGATTATTCTGAGTGTCATCCGGAAACGTATTTTCAAGTTCTATTCCACACTGATGGGTATCCTCATCGGATTCATTGCAGCGATACTGCTTGGAGTATTCAATCTGGAAACGCTCACGAATATCACTACGATTCCGGTATTCTCAGTTCCCGAGTTCGCATTCTTGACAGAAGGATATGCCTTTAATCCCGCACTGCTTGCTCCGTTTATCATTGCAGTCATATGTCTTGTGATGAAAACGACCGGCAATATCGAGATGCTGAACAGGTATACAAAATCCGAATCCAAGAAATCGCTCCGCCGTGGTCTGTTGGCAGAAGGTATCGGATTGACAATCTCAGGTTTTCTTGGCGGAATTGGAACTGGCACATCTTCAAGTGCGGCAGGTCTTGTGGTGAGTACCGGTGTTGCCGCGAGAAAAGTCGGATTCGGTCTCGGTATCCTGCTCATCATCTGCGGATTCCTGCCGGTATTCGGATGGTTTTTCCACCTGATACCAAAACCGATTCTGGGGGCAGTTCTTATCTATGCCGTTGTGTTCGTCATGATGAGTGGAATTACCAGTATCGCATCCCGTGTCCTTGATTCACGCCGTATCTTTGTCGTGCTTCTGCCGATTCTGTTCGGTGTTTCATCGGCGGTATGTCCGTACCTTTACACGAGTCTTCCGGAGTGGGCGGAGTATTTCCTGGCATCTCCGCTGACTGCAGGGTCGGTGGCCGCAGTGGTGCTCGGGCTGCTTCTGAAGATCGGCATCCCTCACCGTAAGACTCTCTCGATTACGCCGTCATCGGACGTGTCAGCGTTCGTCATGGACTGCGCAGGACTCTGGACGCTTGATAAATTACAGAGTCACAGTCTTGGAACTGAACTGAGCAACGAGATAAAAGAAGAAAAAGAAGCGAAGGCTCTGACCATGTATCTATCACATGGCCGTGAGACGATTGAAATCGATATCAGTTATCGCAACGGTACCGTAAAGCACCTGAGCAGACCGTGTCTCTAAAGCGTTCACTCTTCCTTGTTCTGCAGTGAGTACCGGCGATTGAGACTCTCCATGGTTTCAATCTCGGTGGCATCCTTGTCGTCTCGCAACCGGACAAACCGCGGGAATCTGAGTGCATATCCCGCAGGATAGTTGACACTGCGCTGCAGTTCCGCGTATCCTACTTCGAAGACGACGTCCGGTTCGAATGTCACGGTCTTTCCTTTTTCCGCGATGATCTTGTCTTTGAATAGATCGTAGAGGGTTGCAAGCATCGCATCGTCGATACCGGTTGCTACGCGGGAGATTTCAAGCAGGTCGCCGTTCTCATCCTGACAGGCAAGAACGAATGATCCGAATACTTTCGCACGTTTTCCTTCTCCCCATTCGGCACCGGTCACGGCAAGATCGATGGTATCGACTTCCGGTTTGATCTTGGTCCAGAGTTTTCCGCGGTTTCCCGGAAGATACGGGGCGTCGAGAACCTTGAGCATGATTCCTTCGTTTCCTGCATCTAGGGCTGCATGATAGTAGTTCTCGATTTCTTCTGCAGAAGAGCTGACAATCTGCGGAGCGACATAGTCGGTCAGTACGTTCGTGAGTATCTTTCTGCGTTCGGTAAACGGCAGATCGATCAGGGTTTTTCCGTCGCAGACCAGGATATCGAATACGCAGGGACGGAGTTCGATTTCCTCCTGTGCGGCATCGATATCGTGTTTCCGCCTGATTCTGCGCAGAACGGTCTGGAACGGCATGGGTTTTCCATTCAGGATGGCGATGACTTCACCGTCGATGATAACATCATGGGTGGTCGCTGCAGAGAGCTTTGCAACGACATCGGGAATCGAGGCAGTCATCTCTTCCAGACGGCGGGTGTATATCGCTGCTTTGTCTCCGACCTTATGGAACTGGAATCTGCTTCCATCGTACTTGTTTTCTGCGGCAAGCATCTTGTGGATTTCCAGCATGCCGGTAATCGATCCCTGCTGGGCAAGCATCATCTTGACCGGTTTGAACGGCGTAATGTGCACTTCTAGGAGCTTTGCCGGCTCGGTTTTTGCAAGCAGTGCGACTTCTCCCAGATCATTGAGTGCCTGATGCGCATGTTCGACGGTCTCTGGTGGTATCGAGAATGCCTTTGCGATGGCATCCTTGATGACGCCTTCTCCTACGCCGATTCTCATCTCTTCAAGCATCAGGCGGCTGAGATACCTGCCTTCCAGAGGAGATGCATTCGATAACAGGTACTGGGCACTGCGCATCCGTTCCTGCTGGGATTTGCGACCCTGGCTTTTTGCCATTGCCATGAACCGGTTCCAGACATCCATGAGTTCCAGGTCTTCCGAGAAGAACATGGTCTGTTCCCGTTTCGACAGCAGCGATTCGACGACTTCTCCGGTATCTCCGGAACTGTTGATGGCGGAAATGACATAGTCGCGTTTTTTGCCGATGACGTAGGCAAGTGCTTCGTAGAGGAGCGACGGTCCGAATTTCAGTTTTTCTGCAGACCAGTCGGGAAACAGTCTGCCGCGTGCGAACCGGACGAAAATCGGCAGTTCTTCATCAGGAATCGTCGGAAACACTTCTGCAAGTGCGTCTGTCATCGCAAGGCGTGACGATAATTTTTCTATGCGCTGACAGATTTCGGCGAACTCAAGGAAACGCATGGAACTCAAAAAAAAGAGGAATATGCTGGGTTACAGCATTCCTTTGACCAGTTTTTCTGCAGTCTTCAGGGCATCGCCGATCTTGGTCGGATCGGTTCCTGCACCCTGAGCAAGGGTCGGTTTTCCTCCGCCTTTGCCGCCGACAACGGTACAGACTTCGCCGACGAGTTTACCGGCATTCACCTTGTCGGTACCGGATGCGGCAACGACACCGACGCCGTCTGCAGACGTGATCAGAACAGCGACACCGCCGCGGGCTGCGACCGCAGATGCGACAGAGACCAGTTCCTTGCGGGAGATGTCAAGCTGCTTGAATACGATTTCCGTACCATTGACTTTCTCGCCTTCGAGACGGGAGATTTCCATTTCCGCGATCTTTTCACGCAGGCGTTCGATCTCCTTTCTCTGGTCTTTCCATTCGTTGAAGAAACGCTCGACGGTGCTTGGCAGGTTTTCTGCCTGTACGGACAGGGTGTCGGCAGAGGTGTTGAGCAGACCCTGGATGTGCTGCATTGCATTGAGTGCGGCGAATCCGCAGGCGAACTCGATACGCTCTACACCATCCTGGATATGTTCAAGACGGAGCAGTTTGATCGGGCCGATCTGACCGGTCGATGAACAGTGGGTACCGGCACAGGCTTCGATTTCCGGACCCATCTTGACGATACGCAGTTCCTTTCCTGGCGGAACTCCTCCCTGATAGAGTGCGAATCCGTATTTCTGTTCGGCTTCGACTCTCGGCTTGACGGAAATTTCAACCGGCATGTTTTCCATGACGAGTTTGTTTGCGTATGCTTCGATTCTCTTCAGTTCATCGTCGGTGATATGCGTATAGTGTCTGATATCGATTCTGCCGGATTCAGGGGATAGCTGGGATCCTGCCTGGTGGATATGCGGACCAAGGACTTCTTTTGCTGCACGGATGACCATGTGCGTTCCGGAGTGGTGGCGCATCAGGGCACGGCGGTGTTCTTCATCGACAGCTCCCTTGACATTTTCGCCCGGGGAGAAGGATGGAGAATCGACTTTGTGCAGAATCACGTCGCCGTACTTGACGACATCGATGACATGTGCGGCAGTCTTACCGGAGGAAAGAATTCCGATATCTGCCGGCTGACCTCCGCCTTCCGGATAGAAGACGGTAGAATCGAGAACCACATAGTCTTCGAAGACATCGAGGACGGTGCTCATCTCTTCCATCTTTTCCGTATCGGTGTAGTAGGCCTTCCTGGTTGCCGGGAGTTTTTCGATTCTGGCGGCAAACTTCGCAAGCGGAGATACTGCTTTCTCTCCCTCGTTTTCAGAGTGCATATCGGCGATCTGGGAATCGAAGTCGTCCGGGATCTCGAATTTTGCACCGGTTTCGGTCAGGGCGCTTCTCATCAGGTCTAATGGGATACCGTGCGAGTCGTAGAGGGTAATCAGTTCCGACAGCGGAACCGGTTCGTTCTTCTTGGCATAGGTCTGACCGACTCTCTGTACGGTACGGGTTCCGCGGGCAATGGTTGCATCGTATTTTTCGACTTCACGTGCGATGATTTCACGGACAATCGATGGTTTCTGTTCAAACCGGTCGAGACCGATGTCTTCCATCTGTGCGATGACCAGGTCGGCCAGGTCTTCATCGACCTTTGCTTCCTGCATCATGCGGATACTTCTTCTCAGGACCAGACGTGCAAGGTAACCTTCACGGACATTGGACGGAACAATCAGGTCACCGAGCATGTAGGCGAGACATCTGGTGTGGTCGCAGAGTGCGTAGATGTTCTCCATCGGCACAATGATATCTTCCAGTTTCTTGACGGAAAGTCCGGAAGCTTTTGCGACCTGCTGTCTGAGTTCGCTGATCTTTTCGCCTCTGATATCCATCAGTCCTGCGAACTGTGCGTTCTTTCCGAGGATGCTTTCTATTTCGGAGTTGTTTAAGTAATCCTCCATTCCTGCAGAGTTCAGCAGGCGGGGAATCATGTCGGGGAAGACTGCATCGTAGGCGGTTGGGGTTCCGCAGGAAGCCCAGGCAAAGCGCTCGAGACCATACCCGGTATCCACAA
>DALTWN010000208.1 GCA_029987045.1 Methanocorpusculum sp. | reverse complement strand
GTATCGATGTCATCACGGAACCGCCGTTCTCCCCGATAACGGATGCATCGGTCGTACGCCTGAAGGAATCGGTCGCGGCATCCGACATGGTCGTTGCCGTCGGCATGCCGATAGGCATGAACAACCTGGTCAATATCTCCGTGCTCGCGGAGACGGATACGCCGGTCTGTATCGTCGGATCCTTCGCCGATTTCACTCATGGACGGGTTACGGAACTGGTCGGAACGCTGAAGGGCCGCGGTGCGGTATTCGTCGCGGATATTCCGGAACTCGTTGCGACGCTTTCGGAGCGCTGACATACGGTTTATGTAGCGTGACGACCAAAGTTAAGGAAGAGAACATGCGTTACCATTATACTGCCGATACCCTTTTCGTCCGCGGATCATTCCATGCCGCAAGCACCGGAATAGCCGGCGGCATCGCGGATGTATCGACCATCTTCAATCATACGGTGCCGCTGGATTTCAGTCATGACACGCCGCTGGAATATGTCAACGGAATCCTGGAAAAGAAACGGTACGGCCGTGACGCGTTCGGCATGCTGACTGCTGTTCCTATGCAGAACCTGTGTATCCTGCAGTTCGATTATATCACCGTGTTCGTGACCGCGGGTGTCAGCAACCCGAATCCCGACCCGGTAAAACCGCATACCATCAATATCATCGTCGTGAGCGCCGAGGGCATGACCGATGCCGCACTGCTGAATACGATCATCACGGCGACCGAAGCAAAAGCGCAGGCGCTCAAGCTTCTTGGCAGAGAATTCACCGGCACCACCTCCGATGCGGTCGTCGTGGCGTCGGAAGGTCCTGCCGTACACCAGTATGCGGGAACGTTCACGGAACCGGGAAAACGCGTCTATTCCGCGGTGCTCAAGGGAGTCATGGAAGCGGTGAACCGGCATGAAGGAACGACGCAGCATCACGGTCCGTCGTATTTCATCTATTCCCGCTACAACGATACCGGATGGTTCGAATGGGTCAGAAAGGAATGTCCGTATTATCCCTGTCATTTCCCGGGACAGGCATGCGATTTCTGCTACTGTCCGTTCTATCCGTGCATGGACGAATCCCTCGGCGAATGGGTGGAGAGCAGTTCGGGAAACGGTAGGGTATGGGCATGTTCCGACTGTCGTCTGCTGCATGAACGCAGTGTCGCCGAGTATCTGATCGCCCATCCTGATGCCGATTTCTCCGAGATCCGCGGACTCCGGCAGTGATGCTCTTTTTTTCCGCCGGTCCAGACATAACACTTATCCATGGTGAACGACTAAAATAATGTATCCATGACGTCAAGCGATCTCTTTCGCGTAGAATTCCGTGAGCAGAACTCCGTACCGAAATATTACCTGATACGTGAGATATTCTCGGATTCCCGCAAATTCTCCGCTTCACGTCTGATTACGTCGGGAACGCCGCCGGCAAAGGCGCAGATCAGCAGATGTGCGGCGCTGTACGGGTTCGATCTGGAACTCAAATGCATCGCGAAGGCGGTCAAGTACCGGGTCGAGCATTTCCGCTATGATCTGATTGACGGTGGCGATGCCGTGGTCGAACTGGAACGGCACCGGCTGCTGCAGTCGCGGAAAGCGAGTCTGGTGGCCCGCGATACGTATGCGGCAGAGTTCATCGCCGCGGCACCGGGTACCGATGTGCCGGTGGATGAAGTGTCCCAGATGTTTTCGGTAGGGACGCTTCCCCGCGGATCGACGCTGCACAGTGTCAATTATCTGCAGAACATCTATACGGCGATCCGGCAGCGCGAGAAGAAACCGCTGACCGCCGCACGGGTCGCACGGATCCTGAAGACGTTATCCCAGAATATCGAGGACCGGGAACTCTCGGATACCCAGCGTGATGCGGTGGAGAAACTGCTGGACTATTTCTATCAGCGGATACGTCAGGGATTCTATCCGTTCGAGCAGTGTCTTCTGGCCTATGAAGGACTGGCGGAGATTTTCCCGCACGATCCGCTGCTCGTCTATGTCGTCTACGGAGAACTTCTGGAGAATTTCGGCTACCGTATTCTGCCGCGTGATGCGGACAGCATGGAGCGTGCACTGGCGTTTGTGCATGGGGCGAACAGCGAACTGGAACGGGAAGTCCGCAGGCTCAACGAACAGAAGTTCAGAGTGAAGGCCGGCGGAAAACAGAAACGTCTCGAGTTCTTCGAATAACTTTTTTTCACTGCCGGTTCTTCGCGAATTCTTCGAACACTTTTTCCGCGGCCGCAAGTTCGTCGCGGGTATTCACGTTGAATGCCATCAGGGGGTCCTGCAGCAGGATCGCGAGTTCGGTCTGTTCATCGAGGATCTTTTCGCCGAGGAAGATATTGAGCGCACACGGTGTCGCCTCGACGCCGTTTA
>DALTWN010000018.1 GCA_029987045.1 Methanocorpusculum sp. | reverse complement strand
TATTGCAAATATAGTGATGGGGATATTGATAATGAATATCCAATGCCAGGAGATGTACGAGGTGATGAGACCTCCAATAGTCGGCCCACATACCAGTGCAACACCTCCGGTCGTTGCAATAACTCCCATCCCTAGACCACGTTTTGTTTCCGGCAGGAACCGGGTGATAATCAGTGGAGCAACTGCCGCAATCATCGATGCTCCGACTCCCTGGACAGCACGTGCGGCAATCATTATTTCCAGTGACGGAGACAGTACACATAACAATGAGCCAAGAGCAAAAATCGCGAAACCCAGCATGAAGATCTGCCGAATCCTGCCATTATCTGCAACTCTTCCGAATGCCAGGATGAATCCGGCAAGAAAGAGTCCGTATGCCATTACTATCCATGATCCGTTTGAAATATCAATGTTAAAGTCGGCTGCAATTACCGGCAATGCAACATTGACAATCGAACTATCCAGTCCGTCAACAAAGATAGCAAATGCTGCAATCAGAAGCAAGAGCACCTGGTGACGATGGTCAGTAACGACAGAATACACGATTCATACACATATGTCGTCTGAGATATTGAAGGAATCGAAAAATGAGTAAATAACGGTAGAAATGTTTTTTTCAATAAGTAAGGAAAGGGTAAAAATAAAAAGGAAAATCAGGGATTTTCCTTATTAATATTAGGCAGATTTTTCGCTTTCTGCAGCGCCTTCCAGTTTCTGTGTCTTTATATTCCATGTCGGTATTTTCTTACCAACGAAGAGGATGACAAGTACACAGACGATTGCGCCGATTCCAAGGCAGATGAATGCAATCGGGAAGAGTGCACCTGTGCCCAGGAAGGTAAGCAGCAGTCCAGAAACGATATATAATGCGATTGTTACAAATGCAACCGTCAATGCATACCAGATCTGTGTTGAGACGTGGTCAAGCAGACTGCATCCTGCACCGGTTGAAGACATAATGGTCGTATCCGAAATAGGAGAGCAGTGATCTCCAAAGATTGCTCCGGTAAGCACTGCAGAAGAAACAAGGACAACGTATGCAAGCGGATCTGCAAAGATTTCCGGATTGACTAATGCGATAGAGAATGCAAGCGGAATACAGATCGGCAGATAGATTGCCATCGTTCCGTATGCAGTTCCTGTTGCAAAGGAGGTAAGTGCTGCAATCACGAAGACAAGCATCGGAATAAGCCATGGGACTGGGGTTCCTGCGATTGCTGGAATCAGGAAGTACTGTGTTCCGAGGTATTTGATGGTTGCACCGATTGTCCAGGCAAGAACCAGGATAATACAGACAAACATCATGGATTTCATACCATGTGCCCAGACTTCGATGCCTTCTTTGAGGGTGAAGATCTTCTGGGCGAATCCCATGATGATCGCAACGATACAGGCAAGCAGACCTGCCTGGAACAAAACGATAGATGCATCGGCAGCACCGAATGCGTCACCGGCCGATGGCCAGACTTCACCAAGAGCAGAAGCTCCGTTGGTGTAGAAGAGAACGACCGCAGAAACAATCAGTACCAGAATCGGCACAAGTGCGTTCCATACGTTTGGCGGATGGACTTTCTTCGAGGTCTTTAAGACGGCATAGTCTTCCTTGCCGACACCGTCATCATCTGCATTGGTATCCATCGTTGCGGCTTCCGGATCAACTTCGGATCCTGGGTTGACCGTTTCGCCCGTTGAACGTGCACGAAGTTCGGCTTTTCTCATCGGTCCGTAATCGCGGAGGAAGAGAGCGAGGGCTAACACGAAGAACAGTGCAAGAATGTTGTAGAATCTGAATGGAATCGTCTGAACGAAGACATCCATGGCAGTCATGCCGGTAATTCCAGCTGCTTCAAGACCTTGGGAGATGTTGACCAGTTCGGTACCGATCCAGGTAGAAATGATGAAAATACCTGCAACCGGTGCTGCAGTCGAATCAACGATATATGCAAGTTTTTCACGGGAGATACGGAACTTATCACAGACCGGTCTCATGATTGGACCAATGATTAATGCATTTGCATAATCATCGAAGAAGATAAGCCAGGAGGACAGCCATACTGAAAGTTGAGCAGAGCGCGGGCCTTTTGCAATCTTCGTCATTGCGAGACCGACACCTTTCATACCACCCATACGGGTAATCAGAGCAATCAGACAGCCGATGACGAGAACTGCCATGATAATACCGGCATTCCATGAATCTGCAACGGTCGCAACGAAACCGGTTGTGGCATCGGTGGTCTTGTAGAATGCATCAACAATTGCCTGAAGAACATTTCCTGTCAGAAGCGCTGCAGTCCATGCTCCGTTCAGCACACCTAAGAAGAGTGAGATAATAACATTCTTCGTCAGGAATGCGAGAAGTAAGGTTAAGATTGGTGCAATCAGGGTTGCCCACTGTAACAAGTAACCATTTCTGGCTTTGTCGACAGTTCCCGGATCATCAACGATATCCTCTGAGTAGTGATCAGTTACTTCGGTCTGACCAACAGACATGTACTGATTGTACCACTCAATAAATCCAGCATCATTATTTGCAGCAAGATTTGCACCTGCTCCCGTGAATAGAAGCGGAAGAGCAAAGGCAACAACAACTGCTATGATAGCAAGGATGTTGAAAAGTTTCTTTTTTTCCATATGTCATACACCTCGGGAACACCTGCCCCGAATAGAGAAACATTTTATACTTAATTGATTATAAATGCACGGTTTTATCTGGTTTGGGTGTATTTCTATGAAAATGGGTAAAAATTCAGTAAATTATCCTATAATTTTGGAATATTTTCCAAAGTTCTCGCGATAATGTGATTTTTCAGTGTTTGAGCGGCTGTTTCAACAGCCAGTGAGAGACAGTCGCCAGGTTCAAGTGAAGCAGGCTGAATGCCGATGACCATGATGTGATCGGCGGCGTCTGAGAGATAATGAACCAGATGAGACAGCGGTAGCATATGCGTACCGATTGCTGTATCAGGAATTTTCTTTTCCGGAATGATGCGGAGGGTCCCAGGTTCTTCGTTCATGAGAGCAGCATCAACAAGGACAAGGAGATGCGGATGATTTTTTCGTATGATTCCGGTAAAGTTTTCCGGTGCTGTTCCGCAGTTGTACGATGGGATGCCGGAATCCCGGAGCAGATCGGCTACGTATGGGCCGCAGCCGTCGTCTGAATGCAATGGATTTCCTATGCCGAATACGATACAGGAACCGTTTTTCTCCATAATTATCTATACAATTTATCCTTTTACTGAGATAAAACAGCCTGATATTTTCAGAATCTGCCGATTCTTACTTATCATTGAGTGAATAGGACTCATTTATATCTCTTTAAAACCCAAGTTAATCTATAACTTAGGAAGAAAACATGTCATCTTTAATTCTTTACTGGACTATGGGGGACGACATATGAGTCATTTCGCATCCGGCGCTCTGGCAGCGTTGGCCGCTTTTATTGTCTATCTCTTACTGTCAGCAGGTTCTGCTACGGAAACCAGTGTTATTCTTTGCTGGTCGTTACCCGAATTGATTATTGGCCTTTTGCTTGCATTGCTGGTTGGATTCCTCTGTCGGAAATTTGTACCAACATCAGCGGCACGACTGCTCAATCCGGTCAGATGGATTCAGCTCATTGTTTATTTCATTCCCTTCCTGTTTGAACTTACCATTGCAAATCTGAAGGTTTCATGGAGTATTATTTCCGGACGGAATGTCAATCCTGCAATCCGGAAAGTTGAATCCCCAATGAAAACAGGTGCAGGTCTTCTTCTCCTGTCAACGTCGTGTACCTATCAGCCGGGCACTGTAGTGGTTGATGCTGATGAGAAGGACAATTCAATTTATGTACATTTCCTTGACGGTGGAAATAAACCGAAAAAGACTGTTGAGGAAAAGAAATTGTTCTCGATTATCAATCTGGTGGCATGGATCAGGAGGATTTGTGAATGATTGAGTTTTCCCAGACCCTGATTATCGCAGCAATTGTATTTGGTGTATTGTTGCTTGTTACCGTTCTGCGTCTGCTGACCGGCAAGACAAATGCCGACAAAATGGTGGCATTTGATGTCGTAAACGTTTTGGTGGTCATCATTATGTTTGTTCTCTCAATAGCATTTGATGAACCGCTCTTTATCGATGTCGCCATTGTATATTCACTGCTGTCGTTCGTGGCTACTGTCTATATCGGTAAATACCTTGCAGGAGGTATGAAATGATCAATACTGTAACAATTGTTCTGCTGATTATTTCGGCAGTATTCTCCACCATAGGCATCATCGGTCTGTTCCGGTTCAAGGATACCTATATGCGGATGCATGCAGGAGGGATTGTCGGTAGTTTCGGTTTCCTGTTCGCAGGAGCTGCAGTCATTGTCTTTGCCGCCTGCAATGTCGCAGACGGAGATGCAGACTATATCGGATTTATCTGTCATGCGGCACTGGCAATTATAGTCACGCTGTTTACCGCAACGACCTCGACCCATATCATAGCACGCAGTGCACACCGTTCCGGTAACAAACCTAAAGCATCTGTCGATGCACTCGAGGAGGAGAAAAAATGAATGAACTGATCATTGTTCTCCATATCCTCTTTCTGGTTTCAGCAATCCTCACTGCAGGTGCAGTTTTCTTCCTAAAAGATATGATTGCTGCTGCCATCACATTTGGAGCATTCAGTTTCTTCCTGGCACTCGAATTCCTGGTACTTCAGGCTCCGGATGTCGCAATCGCCGAAGCAGCCATTGGTGCCGCTATATCTACCGTTATCCTGGTAATAGCCATCAAAGGAACAACACGGAAGGAGGCCGATGAAAATGACTAAAGACAGTATATCTATTGGAAAACCGATTGCTGTCATTCTGGTAATTGCAGTTATTGCGATTATCCTCATTCCCGCATTGGGTATGACCATTGGCAATCCTGCAGAAACACAGACAGATGATTATTACATCACGCATACGGAAGTTGAAACCGGTTCGGCCAATGCAGTAACTGCCGTCGTATTCGACTACCGTGGATTCGATACCCTTGGAGAAGCTACCGTGCTGTTCGTAGCGGTTCTTGCGGTCATCATGCTGTTCAGGAGGATAAAGTAATGTCGTCCGGACCAATCGCAAAGAATGTATCGCGGCTGTTGATTCCGATTATCTTCATATTCGGTTTCTATATCGTGGTACATGGTCACCTGTCTCCCGGAGGAGGATTCCAGGGCGGAGCAATCGTCGCAACCGGTGTAGCGTTACTGGTCGCAAGTTTCGCACTGGAAGAAGGGGAATCGTTCCTGCCCTCACTCAAGAATATCAAGCTCTTTGAATCTGCTGGTCTGATTCTCTTTGTCTGTACGGCAATTGCAGGTATCATTTTCGCATCAGGTCTTCTGGTCAATTGGCTGAATGCAACCAACGGTCTGTTCGGAAATCCGGTTCCCTACGGCATTGTTTCACCGGATCTCTGGACCGGCGGAACGATTCCGATTCTCAACATTGCAATCGGATTCGAAGTCTTCGGGGCACTTTCCGTTCTCGTCCTTTACATGTTCAAAGGGTTGAGAGAGCGGACTTCCGCAGAAGATGAAGCCGCAGAAAAAACCGAAACCGGAGGGAATGAGAAATGATGGTTATTCCGCTTATTGCTATCGCCTTGCTGATAGGCATTGCGTTTGCAATTCTGCTTCTCAAACGGAACATGATCAAGATGGTCATGGGTCTCGGAATTCTTGAAGGTGCAGTGAATCTCTTCCTGGTTACCCTCGGATATCGGGAAGGAGGGGTAGCACCGATTTTTGTCAGTGCTCCGGATACCGCAATGGTTCTTCCGACCGTTCAGGCACTGACGCTGACCAATATCGTCATCGGTGTTGCTACAACTGCCATGCTCCTGGCATTCATCATGGTTCTGTGGAAAAAGTATGGTTCAATTGATGCATCGAAGCTCAGGAGGCTGAAGAAATGAACGTTATCATTGATAACCTGCCGGCACTTCTCATAATAGTCCCGTTAATAGGTGCATTCCTGACGCCGCTGTTCGGGAGATTCCTACCGAAGGTACGGACACCGTGGGCAATATTCGCCTGTCTGCTGTCTGCTGCAGTAGCAATAACCACAGCAATACGTGTCCTGATCAACGGCCCTATCGTCTACGTGTTCGGAGCAGGTGCGACTGATCCGGCGGTTCTTGATTCAGCAGGTATTCCAATCAGAATCATATTCACCATTGATGCCTTTGGCGCATTCATGCTCATATCCGCAGCAATCGTTTCCGTTGCTGCTATGCTGTATCTATCAGCATCGCAGAAGGAACGCAGCGGCAGATCGGAATTCTATACGCTGTTCCTGTTGCTCACTGCAGGTATCTTCGGCATGGTCTCTACCGGGGATCTGTTTAACTTCTTCGTATTCCTCGAGATCAATTCACTTGCAGCCGCCGCTCTTATTTCCTATCACAGAAAAGGGGGAATCGCAGTCGAAGGTGCACTCAAATACGCAGTCGTAAATACCATCGGCGGCCTTATGGTTCTTGCCGGTATCGGTATGCTCTATTCACAGTACGGTACACTGAACATGGCCCTGATTGCTTCACAGATTACACCGAATGCAATCACAATCACTGCCCTTGTTCTCTTCCTTGCGTCTCTTGCAATGAAAGCCGGATCGGTTCCATTCCATTTCGCGACACCGGACGCCTATTCAACTGCTCCATCGGGAGTTACCGCTCTGATGATCGTTGCATCGCAGGCTGGCCTGTATGGTATATTCAGAATTCTCTTTACCGTCTATAACGGTGCATTCAATACCCTGACTGTGGGATGGGTCGTTATTATTCTCGGTCTGCTGTCTATGATCATCGGAGTCATGATGGCACTGCCGCAGAAGGATGTCAAACGTCTGTTGGCATACCATGCAGTATCCCAAACCGGATATATGCTTCTTGGTGTGGGCGTTGCACTGTGTGTGCTTCACGATGCAGCCGCAATGCAGGCATTCGGTATGACATCCCTGGAAGGCGGTATCTTCCATATCTTCAACCACGCGATGTACAAGGCACTGCTGTTCCTTGCCGTCGGTGCAGTCATCTATCGTACCGGCGTCTGGACCATCAGCAAACTCGGCGGTCTTGGCCACAACATGAAATGGACCATGATCTTCTTCCTGATTGGAGCACTTGCCATTGCAGGTATTCCGCTCTTCAATGGATTCGCCAGCAAACTGATGATCTATGAATCGGTATTTGCATTCAGTCCGGTTCTGTCCATCATTGCCATGGTCGTTAGTATCCTGACCCTTGCTTCGTTCATGAAAGTGTTCCATTCACTCTTCATGGGTCCGCAACAGACAGAATATGCTGCGGTAAAGGAAGCGCCGAAACCGATGCTGATTGCCATGATAATTCTCACGGTCTTTGTTATCGGTCTTGGTCTGTTCCCGGATTTCTTTGTCGATACCGTTATCGCACCGGCAGCTGAAGCACTGGTCAACAGCAACACCTATATTTCCGCAGTTCTTGGAGGTGCCTTATGATCGAACCACTGGATACCGGCTTTGGATTCTGGAATCCACTGATTCTGCTGGTAGTATTGGCAGTAGCAATTATTCTGTCCTGTATCATCCTGAAATTTGGCAGAAAAGATTACGATAAGGATACCGAACAGACGAAACCCTATCTGTCCGGAAACGATGCGCCTTCCGCATCGGAAACCCATGTTCGTGGAGGAAACCTGTATTACGGATTCACCCATGCACTCAAGGGAATCTATAACAAGATGATTCCCCTGCATACCGGAATCCTCAACGATTACATTGCCTGGTTCCTCATAGGACTGGTCATTATCTTCCTGGTGGTGATCTTCATATGACCGCACTGAACAAGTCACTTTGGGTCTTCCATTTCAATGCAGGGTCCTGCAACGGATGCGATATTGAAATAGTAGCCACACTTACACCACGCTATGATCCGGAACGTTTCGGCGTCAAGCTGGTCGGGTCTCCGCGACATGCAGATGTACTGTTGGTAACCGGACCGGTTACTGTTCAGATGGCCGACAGACTGCGCCGTGTCTATGAACAGATGCCATCACCGAAAGTGGTCATGGCGGTAGGTACCTGCGCACAGTCGGGAGGTGTCTTCTTTGACTCCTACAACCTTGCAGGACCGGTTGACCAGATTATTCCAGTCGATGTCTATGTCCCGGGATGCGCCCCGCGGCCGGAAGCAATTATCAACGGTGTAGTTACTGCAATAGCAAAACTTGAACGATTGGAGGCAGAAAAATGACCGTCTTATCCCCAGAAGAAATAATCAGTTCTCTGCAGAAGAAACTCGGAAAGTCCATGCTGGATTCACGAGTGCAGATTCGTACGGAAGGTGCGAAGAAAAAAGAGAATCGCAATATCTGGATCACTATCAAGGCAAGTGCCGTGCATCAGGCGGTAGAAGCCTTAATGGATATTGCATATCCGCATCTTTCCTGTATTGCAGGATATGACAAGGGAGCAAATGATGAAAATCTCCGTGTCCAATATATCTTCAGTATCTATGGTGGAGAACCGGGAGCTGAAACCATGGTGACTATCTCTCTCGATCTGCCAAAGGCAAACCCGGTTCTTCCGACTATTACCGACCTGATGGAAGGAACCGCATTTACCGAACGGGAAAAGACCGAATATCTAGGAATTCGCATTGAAGGACTGGAGCCGGCAGCACACCGGTTCTTCCTTCCGCAGGATTTCCCCGAGAATGTCTATCCTCTGCGCAAGGATGATAAGCGTATTCCTGACAGTATGGTCAAAAATCTGTGGGCATGCGGACGTCCGGAAAACCGGCCGCCAGCGCCGCTTCCTGAAAAACCGGAACCTGAAGATAAACCGGAGGGGGCATAACCATGGCAGGAAATGTACCATACAAGGTCCCCATCGGCCCGATTCACCCGGCATTGAAGGAACCGGTGCATATCGAGCTTACCGTTCTCGGCGAAGAAGTGATCGGTGCAGACTTTACACCGGGTCAGACACACCGCGGTATCGAATGGATGGGATTGTCCCGTAATCCGGTTCAGATAGTCCATCTGACCGACCGTATCTGCGGTATCTGCGGTGTCACGCACTCACTGTGTTTTGCCCGTGCAGTTGAACAGATTGCAGAGATAAACTCTCCGGAGCGTGGAGACTATGTCCGTACCATCATTGCTGAATTCGAGCGTATCCAGTCACACCTGCTTTGGGCTGGTGTCGCCGCACATGAACTTGGATTCGATTCGCTTTTCTATCTTGCATGGCGTGTCCGTGAAGATGCACTGGATGCCATCGAAGTCATAACCGGAAACAGAGTCAACTATGATATCATCCAGATCGGCGGAGTACGGCGCGATATTACGCCGGATATGATGCCGAAGATTCGCAAATGCCTGGATGCATACAAGAATCTGTTCGGCAAACTGAAACAGCTCTTCCTGGAAGATGCGGTTATCAAATCAAGATGCAAAGGATGCGGTGTTCTTTCCCAAGAACAGGCAGCCGCCTATTCGACGGTAGGGCCGACTGCACGTGCATCAGGTCTGCCGGCAGATCTGCGTGTCGATTATCCTTACTGTGCCTATGGGGATTTGCAGCTGTCTCCGGTACTTCCGGGAGTCTATAACAAGTCTGCTGACGGTGATACCTACGACAGAATCGTCGTGCGTATCTTTGAAATTGCACAGTCCATTGAAATCATCGAAGAATGCTTGGCGAACATGCCGCAGGGCCCAGTCATCTTCGAAGAGAAGGTTGCAAAGATTCTGGCACTGTGCAAGAAGGCATCTGGAGAAGCATCCGGCCGGCATGAAGCTCCACGCGGTGAAGCACTGCACTACGTTGCCATGAACAATGGAGAGGCGCCAATTGCATGGAAAGTCAAAGCATCGTCCTACAGCAATCTGCATGTATGGCCACTCATCCTGAAAGGCGTACAGCTTGCAGATATCCCGATTGTTGTCGCATCTATTGATCCGTGTCTCTCATGTACGGATCGTGTAGCTGTTACCACTGACAATGGACCAACCAAGATTCTTACGAAGGAAGAGTTATCCAGAATGTCCTATCTGAAGACACGGAGGATGATGGAATGAACGAAATCCTCGCAGCTGTTCTTGGGACTGTCGTGCTTACCATCTGTTCACTGGTAGTCGGTCTTTATCTGTCGGGACTCGATCGGAAAATCGTTGCCCATATGCAGGGACGTGTAGGTCCGCGTCTGCACCAGCCGTTCATCGATATTGCAAAACTGTTCCACAAACAGAACATCGTTCCAAAGAATGCCGTACCGTTGCTCTTCAACATGATGCCGGTACTGGCACTCACTGCCGCAATTGCAGTTCTCCTCTATCTGCCGTTCGGCAGTCTTGCACCAGTCCTTGGCAGTGCAGGCGATATGATTTTGGTACTCTATCTCCTTATGATTCCATCGTTATGCCTTGTCATCGGAGGATTCGCATCAGGATCGCCATATGCAACGGTTGGCGCCCAGCGTGAAATGGTTTCCATGATTGCCTACGAACTGCCGCTGGCGGCCGTGGTAATCCTCATTGCCTGGCGTCTCATGGTGTCCGGCGTTGAAGATCCATTCGCACTCACGACACTGATGAACTTTGACATCTGGTCAGTCTGCGGGCCCTGTGGCATCATAGCAATCGTTCTTCTGTTGATTATGTTCGCCTGGATTACGCCAGGAGAACTCTCGAAAGTTCCATTCGATGCACCTGAAGCGGAAACGGAAC
>DALTWN010000017.1 GCA_029987045.1 Methanocorpusculum sp. | reverse complement strand
CCGCCGACATCCAGCGCGGTATAGACGGTATCGTCCTTGCAGTTCTTCATGAACTCCTTGATGATCTCGTCCGGCGTACCGATCTTGATGATCTTGCCGTCGTCGAGGAACACCGCACGGTCACAGACCTCTTCCAGCACCTGGGAGAAGTGCGAGGTGACGACCATACCCATATTGAGGGTCTTTGCCGCATTCTTCAGCAGACCATGGACGATCTGAGCGGTCTTGGTATCCAGGGTTCCGGTCGGTTCATCCGCACACAGGAACATCGGCTGACGGGCGAGCTGGCGGGCCAACACGACACGCTGCTTCTCACCGCCGGACAGGTCGCGGGCGACATGGGTCAGACGGTGACCAAGCTTGACTTCTTCGAGCAGATCGATTGCACGACCGATGGCTTTGTCTGAAGGATAGTTCACGTCATCGAGGGCATGCAGGACATTGTCGATGACACGGTCATCGCCATAGAGCGCGAACGTGCGCTGGAACATGAGCGAGGTACGGTGCATAATCGCATTCTTCGCCTCTTCATTCTCCGGCGCCCAGAAATCGATATCTTCCTTCTCCAGAGTTGCCTTGCCGCATGCCGGACACTTCGTGCCGGCCATGCTTTGGAACTCGATTCTTCCGCATTTTGGACAGCGGGATACATGGTAGATGATCTGGCCACTCGTCGGCGGATTGTCGATACCACGCAGGAGATGGATGAAGACGGATTTCCCGCATCCGCTTCTGCCGATAACACCGACAATCTCCCCTTCTGCTATCTCCAGGTTGATGGTATCAAGTACACGCACCATCGCCTGCTGTTCATCGGTATCTTCGCCGGACTCCGGAAAGTCCATGCAAAGATTCTTTATTGATATAAATGGATTGGTCATTACTTCCTACCTTCCAGTTACGGTATTAGTTTTGGCGTGACCGCATATTAGTGTTTATGGATAGAGGACACAGAATCCACTGAGTGGCCGCAGAATCCGCACATGACGTGGGATTGCAGGATATGGGCCGGGAATAGAGCTTTCGCTTCGAAAACAGGTAAAAAAATATCAGAAAAAGGGTATGATTAGTGCTGGCGCTTGGAAGTATTCACTTTACGGGTGATGTTTCCGGCAACACGGTTTCTGATAGTCTTGCTCTGGATGGTAGTAACTTCACCGACAACCTTCTTGTTGTCCTCGAAGTTTCCATTGAAGCTTTCTGGGTGCTGTTCTAAAAGGGCTTCGCCCATGGTCTTGATATAACTTGGTTTAATTCCCATAATCTATCCTCTTGAAATTCCTTATAATGTTAGTCGCTCACTGATGATAAGTATTCTGTTTGCCACATCATCGGGCGTTTCTCCGAAAATATAGATGATTCCCCCGTATTCTGCCGTATTTTCGGCAAATACGGCTATTGGAACGCCTTCTTCACCATCGCCGGTCTTATCTCCGCGGGAATTGCGGTTGCGACAGATGAAATTCAATCCCCAGTCCATCGTCGAGATACCTTTCGGATATGCCGCAGCATCATATGCGGCAACATCACGGAACGCCTCCGTCACCGTCTCACGGATATCATCATTCAATCGGATCGTACCGACCGACCGCACTTCCGGATTGAACCGCCGGGCAGTCAGTATGAGACGGGACACCGGTTCATCAATACCGAACCCGATACTGCCGTTCGAAAACACCGCGACCTTTTTCTGGTCGACAGCATCTTCCATGGCATATGCCATCGTAATCCCGCTTTTGGGAATGATATAGCGAAGAACATTCTCCACCCGTCCGGTCGCTTTCTGTAATGCGCGCAGTACTTCGCTCTGATCGGCAGCACTCATGATAGTCCCAGACTGTCCTTGATTTCAACAATTTCACGAATGGCGATATCGTACATCTTTTCCCGCTCGATCAGGGAATCGGTCGACGCAATCCGGTTGCGATCACATCCAGCCGCAAAGGCAGGAGTCTTGTATTTCTTTACGACGGATTTCACCGCGACCTCGGAGACACAGCCGCCTTTTACCTTTGCACAGGCAATGATCAGACCGGAAACGCTGTCAGCGGTCTGCAGGCAGATATCCACTTTTTCCGTATAGGTTCCGCCAAAAAGGAGATGGTTATGTTTGCGAACGGGTTCATGGATCGTTTCAGAAACCCCCGCCGCTTTCAGGATTTCCGCTCCGCGGACACCATGGAGATTCATATCTTCATTGATTTCTTCATAGTCAATATCATGCAGAATGCCGATGCATTCCCACAAATCCGCATCTTCACCAAGCTCTTTTGCGAGTCCTTTCATGACTGCCGCAGTAGACAGACAGTGGTGAAGAAGTGATTCGGATTTGACATGTTCCTTGAGGAGTTGCAATGCTTCTGACTTGTCCATACTAGTAATGCGTCGCCAAAACCCATAAAAGCCATTACACCCAATATAATACAATCATGAGAACAGACTGGATACTTGATGTCGCTATCGGCCTATCATCAATCATCATATTCGGGGCTATGCTGCTATGGTTGCCGAAGTTCATTCCAAACCCATTCGGCTATGTCGCCGCATTCCTGGTCTTCATCGCATACCTGACAGCCATGGGACTTACCATCGTCAAGAAACAGATCGGTGAAAACCCCATCAAGAAAAAGAAAACCGCTAAAAATTAATTTTGTATGTATTTTCACCCCTTCGAGGATTTCCTCCAGGGGATTGTTTTTTCCGTATGAATTACGTCTTTCCAGGTAGTGTTCCAGGCAACGGCATTTCGTCTTCCGGTGCATCCTGCGGATAGAACTTTGCTTTCAGCGTGAGTTTTTCAATCGGTTTATCCAGGAGCAGGAAGAGCGCCGGGATAATGAAGAGAACGCCAAGCAGAGCCAGGATTGAGCCACGGGTAAGCAACTCTCCCAGCGCCGAAAGCAGAACGTTCGACGAAAGCAGATAGAGCGCAAGACCGCATACGAACAGAATCGCAGCAGATGTGATGATAGACACTCCTGCTGCCGCAATCGCTTCCTCCACAGCACGTTTCTTCTTCATCCGTTTCCTGAACTCGAAATACCGGTCGGCATACAATATACCATAATCGACCGTTGCCGCAAGCAGCAGAGCGAAGATGATCATACGTGCGAAGTAATAGAGATCCTGACCCATGAAATACGCCATACCACAGGTAACCCAGATAGCTGATTCGATAGCAAGGAGCAGGATTGCCGGTGTAATCAGCGACCGGAAGATGAACAGCAGGACCAGGAAGATACCGCCAATCGATACGATGTTGACCATGATATCGTCATGCTTGACACAATCCCTCATATCGTAACTGTTCGCGATTTCTCCGGCAAGTGCCCACTGACCCGGATAATAGTGCTCACCGATGGCACGTATCGTTTCGACCGATGCGAATGCAGCATCCGACTCAATAGTCGTATTGAGGGTAAGCACAAACCGTGTCACTCCGGCAGGTGAAATAATCTTTTCCCGCGTAGCATTCGGAACATATTCCTGCGGGATTTCCGTACCCACAGTACCCGAATACGACACTACCGCCGTGACTACCGGTATCGCCTTAAGTTCATCCTGGACAGCACGTTCAGAAGAGAAGTTTCCATTCGGAACCATCAGGACCATCGATGAGAAATCACCGAATACTTCCTGAATGGCAACTTTGTTCTTACCCACCTGGGTATCCGGACCGTCAAGAACATCCGCATAGATGTAATGGCTGTGCAGAACTGCCGGAACACAGGGAATCAGAAGCAACAGGATAATGATAGCACAGGGTATGGCAAGTTTTATGTTGACCCGTGCCAGTTTGTGGAGATCGGGAATAAAGGACCGGTGGTGAGTTTTTTCCAGCAGCTTGTGACAACAGACGGTGAGTGCCGGAAGAATGGTAAACACACAGACCAGACTGATGAGAATTCCTTTGATCATCACACGACCGATATCCGGACCGATGAGGAACTGCATCACAAGCAACGATGCAAATCCTACCGCTCCCGTGATAGCCGAAGCCACAATGGATTTCGATGCCCGTTTCATCGCAGCAACCATTGCATCTTCTGCGTTCATTCCCTCCTTGGTACATTCATTGAATCGATGCAACAGGAAAATCGCATAATCAATGGCGATTGCAAGCTGCAGCAGTGCGGCAATACCCTGGGTAACGAACGAAATCTCGCCGTAGATGATGTTGGTACCCATATTGATGACGATAGCAATCCCGATGACGAACAGGAACAACAGCGGTTCTATCCACGATGTCGTAGTCAGAATCAGAATAAGGAGAACGATCGGTACCGCAACCGCAAGGATCTTGACGAGATCTGTATTGATGGTTTCACTGGAGTAGGCGATACTGACTTCCATACCCGACATTTTTGCCTGGTCTCCCACATATTGACCGATAGTATGTACCGCCGCAGTACTCTTGTCTTCATCCAGTGTCAGCGTAAAGAGTGCGGTATTATTACGATAGAAACTCTTAACGGCGTCATCGCCTATATATTCCAGCGGGATATCGGTCGACACGACATTGTCTAACCAAAGAACCTCATTTACCCCGTCTACCGTTTTCAGATTTTCCTTTATAATAAGAGCTTCGGGAATCGTCACATTATAGACCATTACCCGTGCATTGGGGATTCCACCGGGATACTGTTCCTTGAGAATATCCAACGATTTACTCGAGGAATAATCCTGGGGAAGATAATCGACAACCTTGTAGTTGATACCGACCTGCGTAAAGAGAATGGCACAGAGGACTGCGATGATCAGAAATATGACAATGACAGCCTTACGATGCTTAACGATAAACTTCGGATAATCAAACTTCATGGATTGTATAAACTGTCTAAATATCTCGTCTGAAACGTAAAATACATCTCAGGATTTTTTACGAAACCATACAGGTGTACATATATCATATATTTAAATGATTCTAACCTATCTATATGCATGGAAAAAAGAGAAGTCCGGAGTTTCATTACCAAACGGGCAATGGGGAATGCGCTCAAGAAACTCATGGAAACAAAACCACTACATACCATAACCGTATCCGATATCACTGATGAATGCGGATATCATCGTCAAACATTCTACTATCATTTTGCCGATATCGAGGAACTGTTGAAATGGACATTCGATAAAGATGTGGCTGATTTCCTCTCTTCCAATGAAGCCCCGAACTCCTGGCAGGACACCTTGCGCCTTACGTTCGCCTTCCTTTCGGAGAACAAATCATTCTGCCTCTCCGTCTACTATTCCCTCGGACGGGATACCATTCTCAAAGTATTCAGTGATACCGTCAGTACCGTCGTATACTCGGTCATTATCGATATCTGCGGAACAACCCTTGTCACGCCTGAAAATGCCGAGTTTCTTACGACCATGACGACGGGAGGTATCATCTCTCTCGTCGAACAGTGGCTGACCGGCAACCTGAAATGGAGTTCGGAAGAGATTGTAGAAAATCTCACCTATGTGGCAAATGATATTCTGACCGGTGCAAAACTGAGATTCAGTGCACAATCCGAGATGAGGAGATAATGCATACTGTAGAAAGAGATAAAGAAAACAGATCCAAACAGGTCGCTGCCGGAATATCCGTAGCATCAAACCTTATCCTCACCATCTTAAAAATCGTTGTGGGTTTCATCTCCGGATCGGTCAGTATCATGTCGGAAGGAATCCATTCCGGAATGGATTTCGTAGCGGCAAGCATTGCATTCTTTTCTGTCCGGAAATCATCCCAGCCGCCGGATAAAGATCATGCATTCGGTCACGGCAAATATGAAGATGCATCCGGACTCATAGAAGCTCTCCTCATTCTCGCAGCAGCTGCCATCATCATCTGGGAAGCAGTCAGCAGGTTCATCAGAGGAGATGCTGCAATCGATTTCGATTACCTCTATCTCGGTATCATCGTGATGGGTATATCCACCATCATGAACTTCTTCGTGTCCCAGCATCTCATCAAAGTTGCAAAATCAACCGATTCCATTGCTCTTGAAAGTGATGCCTGGCACCTGAGAACAGATGTTCTCTCATCTGCCGGAGTACTGGTCGGGACCATCATCATCTACTTCACCCACATCGTCTGGATCGATCTGGCGATTGCTATTGTCATCGGTATCATCTTGCTGAGAAAATCTTTCGTTCTTATCAAAAAATCATTCTCGGATCTGATGGACAGCAGTCTGACCGATGATGAGATCGGAAAAATCACCGAAATTATCGAACGCCATGAATCGGGATACACAAATTATCACGGATTGAAAACACGAAAAGCAGGATCCGATAAATTCGTTGAGTTCCATTTGATGATGCCGCATACCTATTCACTGGTTACGGCACATGCCCTGGTCAGTCATATCGAAACGGAAATCAAATCGGAAATTCCCCGTACAACCATTATCGTCCACATCGATCACTGCGACGGCAGATGTAAAAAAGACAGCTGTACCTTCAGCTGTAAAACAGAGAACAACGGTTAGACACGGAAGAGTTCTACTTCCATGGCAAGCCGCCATACATTCTTTTTCGAGCGGTGTGACTGGTCGGAAATCAGCATCATGCGCTGTTCGATTCTGACCTGTTTCGATCCTTTTGCCAGATTATCCGCATGAGCGACAATCTTTTCTTCAAACGTCTTCGGCACACAGTCACAGGGCGGAAGATTCAACAGGACACAGTCATCCTCGGACAATCCCGCACCCGTATGATTCTGGATGATGTTCCGGATTTCTTCGGATAATCCATAGGTTCTGGCAAGTTCTGCACCTACTCCTGCATGACGGATGGAATGGGTCTTCGACCTGCCGAGATCATGCAGATACGCGCCTGAGTGTACCAGTTTACTATCGATTCCCACACCCCGATATCCATCTGCGATTTCCGCAGTCTTTTTACAGTGAGAAACGACACCGGCATCACACCCGGCAGAAAAAAGAAGGGATGATTCTTCTTCAGTCATATTCAGAAGAATTATGCAAGTTCCTTATTGATCTTCTTGATACGTTTATCCAGTGCATTGACAAGAAGTTCATCATCGAAGTGATTCATGTTCTCGCCACATTCCGGACAGACAAAGTTGAGCGACAGTGCATCATTGAATGTCAGCATTTTTCCGCATGCCGGACACTGATAGAAATCATTGTTCTGATCGAATTTCAGACGTGCAGACAGTTTTTCTGAAACAACCCGCATCTCATTCTGAAGTACCGACTCCATATTCTCCATTTTGAGAACCCAGAGATAGGTCAACCAGCCGGTCTCGTTGTTCTTGATTCTCCGATACTCGGCAAGACGTTTCTCGTAGAGACTGTATAATGTATGACGGACCGAGTTGAGATTGATTCCCGTAATTTCAGCAATCTCCTCGTCGCTGTGCTCTTCTTCGGGACAGGTCTTGATCAGCTCAATTCCTTCTTCCCCAACCAATTTCAGAAGATACTGACGGATTGCCGGACTCTTCAGATCCTTCTTTTTCAATGAGCTCATTGGTGTATATATTGAACGGCAACCCTAATATTCTTATCCAGCGCGGCATATGCTTCATCTACCGTGTTTCCTTTGCCCATTACCGAACAAACGACCTTTCCTTTCGCGAAAAACGATCCGGGATGAGGTATGTCGGTGACGGTGTCGGAAAGCGACAGCATATCCGCTTTCACCGTCAGATCGTCGTCGGCAACCAGGATCCTGCGGACGGCATAGCCATCCGCCGAAATCTCCTGTTGCGGAAGACGGCCTTCGCATGCATCCTTGTGCAGCATGAAAAGATTCTCACCGGTAACCGTTTCCACCGTTTCCAGCGTTCCCTGGAACCGCGGATTGATTTCAATCGCATAGGCTTCGCTCTCCGTCAGGACAAAATCGATACCGATACAGCCGACACAGCCGGAAGCCGCCGCAATCTTCTTTCCGAGTTCCATCATCCTCGGTGCCATCGGATGCGGGCAGGGTGTGACAGACCCGGAAAATGCAAACGGACAGAAATCCCCACCCCGAAGAATCTGCTGATTCGAAACGATTACACAGGCATCTCCTGCCGGGGTTACCAGACAACAGACCGAAGCAGGAGTTCCCGTAACAAATTCCTGCAGGATATACGGATCTCCTTCGACGAATTCCTGCCATGCCGCAAGTTCTGCATCGGAATGGACGATCTGATTCCGCCATCCTCCTGCGCCGCCGATTGTTTTTGCCATTGCAGGATACGTTCCTTTCTGCACAATCCGCGGTACCGGGACGCCAATGCGCTCGAAGAACTCCTGCGTTTTTCCTTTATCCATGAATATGGATGCAACCGATGCAGAAGTTCCCAGCCGGTTCCCGATTTCCAGAAGTTCTGCACCCGAAGTCGTCACCACATAATCCGGATGATATTTTTCGATCATCTGTTCCATAGCGAACGGGAGTTCAGCCTGTTTATCGAATGTCAGATGATCCGCCGTGCAGGACAGAAGATCCTGATCGCAGAAATGGTCTACCGCATAGACCGTATACCCTGCAGCCGCCGCAGATGCTGCGACATGCCGTGTCGCGTAGCCGACAACAAGAAGGGTCTTATTCATGCGGCAGCTCGCGTTTTACCGTGGTTTTTCCGACCTTTGTCGGAATGACTTCAATATCCGGATGGTCAAACGTGAGTTCCAGTTCGTTTCCTTCGTAGAGATGGTCGAGGAAAAGAGCAAGTGCGGATATTTCCGAATGAGGCTGATTCGCCACCGCTACATTGTAATCCGCCATCTCATACATTTCTCCCGGAACCTTCTCGGCACCGACAACGACCAGAATTTTTTCCTCTTTTCTGATGTCAGGAATGACATCCTGCAGACGAAGACCGTACATGGTCAGATGTACAACCTTTCCTCCATCTTCCTTGAAATGACGGATGAACGATTTCCACTTTACATTATTTTCACAGAAATAGTCTCCGCCGAACCGGGTGGCGACATCTTTGATACTGTCTGCAACCTTCTGGTCATCAGCCGCAAGATACATGCCGGATGCACCAAGGGCACGGGATGACAGTCCCACATGCGTTGTTACCCGCTGATCGCGTTCCGGACGATGGCCGATACGCAGTACATACGATATTGGATGTAAATTCATTTTCTCACCTTTATGACACCGTTTTCGATATAGACGCCAAAATCATCCTCGGCGGCGGCACCCGGAGATGCGGTTGCATCCGAAAGCATGCTTGCTATGAAGAAATCATTGATGGATAACGGCGATACCCGTTCACCATTATAGATAACCAGATGACTCTTTTCCAGCCGGGATAGCGACGCAAGGATGACGTCACGCTCCAGTCCCAACTGCAGAGACAGTTCATCAACAGTCGTTCCTCCATCAGGAACCTGGTGATACACCGCCCAGTCGACGTCCGTGTCATTCATGGTAAACAGATTGGCAGAGAGCCGATATAAGCCTACGTATGGACTGGAAACCTTATTGCCCGAACCGGCATACATATCAGCATATGTTTTCCAGTACCAATAACGATCTTGCACAGATTGCGGATCAGCTCTATGAAGCGGCAGAAGATGACGACGAAAAACTCGCAAATCTGATGCATGAACTGCCAGAAGATGTCGCCCATGCCCTCTGTACCTCGAATCTCATCAATTCCGCACAGGCATATATCTACGCATTCAATGAAATGCCGGAAGAGGACATCTACGATCTGCTTCTGCTGAAACCGTCATACCTGCTCCTTCACGGTATCAAACTGGAATCCATCGAACTGGGAGATATCATATTCGGATACGATAAAAGCGTCAAGACATTCGTTATCGGTGTCGCACAGGATGATAAAATAACCATTACCTTCAGTGGAAACGAAGCCCTGGAAAACGCACGGTCCTGGGCACGGGAAAACTGTGCCGAATAATCAGAACGTCTGAGGATTCTTCTTCATCTCTTTTTTGTGCAGGAAATACTGACGGGCGATACCTATACCGTCCGCAGGTACCCGATACCGTGACGGATATCCGGACGATGCCAGTACTTCTTCCGGTTTGATGTGTACTGCTGAAATACCTCTTCCCATCAGGGACATAAAGGAATACGGCATGGGCAGTCCGTACATCATACTTACTTCCGGCATGGGCAGGGTAGAGAGTGCATAGTTTCGTACGGTACTCCGCGTAATGTAAATACCCATCGCCTGCATGATGGCTGCCGCACGGGTATAGGAAGTCGTGCGGGACAGGCACAGTGCAAGATCCGCAATCGCCGATCCCATGCGGGTATCCGGATAAAACGGTTCTTCCGCATAGATCAGCTGTCCGCAGTCATGACAGATGAACCGTCTGACACTGACACTGATAATGCGTTCTTCACCACCGACAATCAGCGTAACATACTGTTTCTGCTTGGTATCATATGGCATCGGCCGCCCGCCGCAGTGCGGACATTTGGCAAGATCCTTAAACAACAGACCGTCCAGAGCAGACAATCCCATATTGATAGTTGCCGTAAGCATAGGGGGAATCTGGATAATCCGGCGTGTCATGATGTATAATGGTGGGTTCTTCTTGCTGATATAGATACGGAGATACGATAATCAGGGTTGTGAAATGCAAACGAGAGAAAAAAGATACTGCGACGGTAAAAGGGAAGTTTGTTGGATAAAAAAGATTTATCCGAAGAGTGCGCCAAGGCCTGCCATGGCGTTCTCTTCTTCTGCTTCCTTGTTCTCTTCCTTTTCCGGTGCTGCTTCTGCTGCTGCCGGTGCTGCGCCTGCTGCCGGTGCTGCTGCTACTGCAACCGGTGCTGCTGCTGCCTTGGAGATTGCTTCCTCAATGTCAACGCCGTCGAGTGCTGCAATTAATGCTTTTACACGAGAGTCGTCAACTGCGATACCTGCGG
>DALTWN010000207.1 GCA_029987045.1 Methanocorpusculum sp. | reverse complement strand
CTGCAGGGAAGTGCAGAATCTTGTTTTCGACGTTCGGAGAAATAAGCCGGGCAATCTCTGTACCGAGCATACCTGCCGTAACACCGAAATCTCCGCCTACATGGTACGGATTGACATGAGCACGCAGATATTTGTCGATGGTTTCATCGGGATGGTGGTGATCTGCAACAACAACATCTATGCCATAGACATAGGTCATCTTGTAGGAAGGCATATCTTCTTCGGTAGAGCCGTTATCCATCAGGAGGATGAGCGGGAATTTCTGGCCGAAACGGGCATTGTCCTTCAGCAGCATGTCAAGATCGCGTGTCACATCTTCAATTTCATAGAATGGAGCCTTTGACGGATTTCTTCTGAAAAGGAAGTTATCCATATCCGGATCGCCGCCGTTTGCACGGATATATTCCAGAATTGCTGTTTCTACGGACACCGCTGCGCAGATACCGTCTGCATCTGCATGGTGGCGGAGAATAATCGGTTGCTGGGTAAGAACGGCACGGCGGATGATTTTCGCAAGTTTGCGCATCTCCGGCCACAGTGCATCCAGGACATCGGATTTGATGAGCGGTTTAATCTGCGGCGGTTCAGCACGTTCATCGAGTGCCGCGGTTATTCTGCTGCGGACGGCGTCTGCTTCCGCATCGTGGAGTACAATCATTCCGGACACTTCAATCTGGACCTGATTGTTGCGTTTATTTGATTCACCGAAAATACGGACAATATCTCCCAATACGACTTCAGGATAGGAACGGACACCTGCTTCCGTAAAGGCAGCTGCATCTTCCGTGCTGGTCTCATCACATACCGTAAAGATAGTCGGCCCGGAGGTCTGTTTAATCTGAACTACCTCTGCTTCAATAGTAATAGAGCGTCCGATTTTCTTTGCCAGATCGCCGAGATGAGAAATCACGACTTTCCGGGACACCAGTTCTGTTTCAAAATTATCGATGGGAGCGGTGATTTCACGAAGATCGAGATTTCCATTCGGACGTATTTCATTGACAAGAACGATGATGTCGTCACGTTCTTTGCGCTCTGTCTTTACATTGCTCTTATGCAGAAGACCTTTCGTCTTGTCGTTTAGCTGGACAAATGTGCCAAAGGTTGCAAAACCCTGCACTTTTCCCAGATACATATGGCCTTCGACGATATCATCGATGGTGCATCCTGGGCCTAACCGGTATACTTTTTCACTCATGTATTATTCCTCTTCATCAAATTCTTCCAGTTCTTCGGTATCTGCACCGCAGAGTTCATAGAGTTTCTCTTCGCCATCACGTCTGCCACGGGAAACCAGCAAATCTCCTGCATGCAGCACATAATTCCTGCCTGGACGGTATACCCAGCGGTTTTCATGCTTCAAGGCAAAGATTACCATTCCAGTAACGGAGCCGACACGTGATTCAGCAAGTGATTTTCCATCCAAGGATGATGATTTTTCTATTGCGACCCATGAAATAATTTCATCGGATTCTCTGACAATACGCTTAATGATTGGCGGGACCTCGATTTCACGCAGGACAACATCTGCGATAGAACATGCTGCATCAGAGATGGATTCTGCAAATGATGACATATAGAGCATGCCGCGAAGACTTGCAACATCATCAATACGTTTTGCTGTTTCCAATGTCCACAGATCGAGTTTGAGCCGCATTTCATCGAGTTCTTCCTCGAGGGCGACAACTTCATTTGCAAGATCAAGATTCTCATGAAGCAGTGCAGTGTATGCCAGTCCGACGGCAAGTTCACTGATGTTCTTCATTTCAATCATCAACTGTGCCGCACGATCAAGGTCAGATACTGCTGCAGACTCCGGTGGGCGTTCTACCTCATTAGGTACCGTTTCTCCGGCAAGACGACAGAATTCCGGCAGACCGTAGTCCGGTCCGCGACCGACAAGGACATCACCGGCACGGAGTACCGTATGTTTATCCGGGTCATAGAATCTCTGCTGCATCCGGCGAATCAGAATAATTCTGATTCCGGTATTCGACTGAAGCTTGATATCGCCCAATCGTGCTCCATCCAATGCAGATCCTGCTCCGACCGTTGCCCGAAGCGTTGTTTCTTCGGCATCAGGCAGGGCCTTGCGGAGATTCGCGGGGAATGAAACATGCCGCATAATATTTTTTGCAATATCTGCTGCATGATTCGATATGCGTTCGGAAGCTTCGGCAAGCTGAAGCAATCCGCTCATCGGTTCTGTTTCATCGAGACGGCGGACACTCATCATACTGGTGATTCTTGCCTGGTAGACAAGATCATTCATACGTTCTTCCAGCTCAATTACTTCTTCAGCAATCGCATTGCTTTCATAAAGCACTGCGGAATAGGCCAGGTCAACAGCAAGTTCAGAGATGTCTTTCATTTGAATCAGGACATCCTTGAGGTTGATCGGCTGATAG
>DALTWN010000206.1 GCA_029987045.1 Methanocorpusculum sp. | reverse complement strand
CTTCCTTGTAGGTGATTCTCGGGAACGGAACGGTCGGGACCTTGAAGTCGGTGATACCGAGTGTTGCCAGTGCATCGGCGCAGTGGTCTTTGACGTACTGGTATGCGTAGGCAACGACGTTTTCAAGAACGCTCATTGCATCTTCCTGGTCGGCGAACGACATCTCGATATCGATCGAGGTCGCTTCGTTCAGGTGGCGGACGGTATTGTGTTCTTCTGCACGGAAGATCGGACCGATTTCGAAGACACGGTCGAATCCGGCACTCATCAGCATCTGTTTGAACAGCTGGGGAGACTGGTTCAGGAATGCTTCCTTATCGAAGTATGCGAGCGGGAACAGTTCGGTTCCGCCTTCGGTTGCGGCTGCTACGATCTTCGGGGTCTGTGCCTGGATGAATCCGTGTTCCCAGAGATAGTCGCTGATTGCATGCAGGGTGGCGCTTCTGATCTGGAAGATGGCGTTTACTGCCGGTTTGCGTAAATCGAGATATCTGTTGTCGAGACGGGTATCGAGCTCGGCAGGTACTTTCTCGGAAACATCGAGCGGCAGCGGGGCTGCTGCTTTGGAGATGAGTTTCAGGGTTGTCGGCACGAGTTCGCGTCCTGCAGGCGCTTTTTCGGTTGCTTTGACCTCTCCCTCGACCTCGATGACCGATTCACGGGAAATTTCTTTTAATGTTTCCAGGACTTCCGGCGTGACCTTCTTCTTCGGAATGGTTACCTGAAGAATGCCGGTTCTGTCTCTGACCAGGAGGAATGTAAGTCCGCCCAGTGCACGTTCTTCATGAACCCAGCCGGCAATGTGGGCGTGTCCGCATTCCGGTGTTACCTCGTTTATTGGTATTCTCATGTAAATTCCCGTATATATTTGATGTTTGAGATATTAGATATTCCCCTGATCCGGATATTGAGCCTAAATAGAGAATATTTTTTAGAAATTATCCCCTACAGATATAAAAACAAGGAGAATATTCGAAAGTATGCCGGGAAAGTATATTGGTATCTGCGGTATCGACTGCGAAACCTGTGAAACACGGATAGCTACGAAAAACAATGATGACGCCCTCCGGCGGGAAGTTGCGGAGAAATGGAGCAGACTCAACAATGTCACCATACTGCCGGAAATGATCAATTGCGACGGGTGCCGGATGGCGGGTAAGAAGACAGTATATTGCGAACAGCTGTGTGAGATCCGCCGGTGTGCCCGGAAAATGGGATACGAAACCTGCGGAGAGTGTGCCAGGATGGAAACCTGCGGCATTCTCGGCATGATTGCCGGCAACCGCCCGGAAGCCATACCGAATCTGAAGAAATAAGACGGGTTTCCACTCGCAGAGAAGGGCATGCACCGCGAAAACAGTCGGGGATCTCCTCTCACCCCCAATCCATTCATTTATAACGCTAAAAAACGAGTATTTCACTAACACATATGTCAGTCTATCAGAGTATCAGGGCGACAACACTGGCCCAGCTGAACGCAGCATTCCCTGAACTGCATCAGAAATTCGGTGTGGTCACCATCGGTCTGTTCGGTTCCGTTTCACGGGGAGACGACTGTGCATCTTCCGATATCAATATCCTCTATATGTTCGCCGAAGACCGCGGGGATCTTGCCGATTTCATCGGACTCCAGGAATATCTCGAACTGATGTTCCATCGGAAAGTCACCCTGGTGTCCCTCGAATATCTGGATGAAGCAATGCTTCCCTCTATCCGGCATGATGCATGCATGTTCGGTGAAAAAACGGAGTATCTATGAGACGGGATACGAACATCTGTCTTCAGCACATCTACGACCGCAGCGACCGTATCCTGAAGATAGCACAGTTCGTCTCCTATGACGAATTCAAACAGAACTTTATCCTGCATGATGCGGTCATCCGGTCATTCGAGGTCATCGGAGAAGCGGCCCACGGATTGTCGAGACAGTATCAGGCCCAGCATCCCGATGTTCCGTTCAGACAGTTCGGACAGCTGCGGAATTTCCTGATCCATGAATATTTCTCTGTTGATCTGCGGCGGGTATGGATGATCGTACGTAAGGATCTGCCGTCCTTCCATGATCAGGTCGGAAAGCTTCTGGGCGTGAAATAGGTAAAACCATGTACTTATAGGGTACCATATATAGGATAACGCAAAATGCAGGCGGGAAAAATCATCATCAGAGGCATTGTACAGGGCGTGGGATTCCGCCCGTTCGTCTATGCCTGTGCGAAAAAACACCATATCACCGGTACGGTCATCAATCACGGCAGCGAAGTCGAAATCGATGCGTGGGGCGACGAGTTCGATGCATTCCGTGCTGCCGTCGGGAAAGGACCGAAGATGGCGGTAATCGATACCGTCGAGGTACGGCCGCTTGCACCCGGTGCTGTCCGTCCGGACGACTTCTCGATTCTTCCCAGCCAGGACGGTGCACG
>DALTWN010000205.1 GCA_029987045.1 Methanocorpusculum sp. | reverse complement strand
ACGTGCCATTGTATCCTCCGTTCTCCGGACGAAGGACCGGGCACAGACCGTCATTACCGAAGCCAGGAACCATACGCTCGGCGATCGTATCAGCGATACGGTGAACGACTATGTTGAGCAGTGCCGCGAGGAGATCAGGGAGAACCGTGAACATCCCGATCGGAACGTCTACATCTTCGGACGGAAATTCGAGAAGGGAGACAGGAAAAGCATCATCCTGCTTATCCTGTTCATCCTGCTGATGGTCGCGGTGGTCGGCTATTTCGTCGTGATGAGCCTCCTGTAGATACCGGAGACCGCAGTCCGGTCATCCTTTTTTTTTAGCGCGGAAAAAACGTCAGCGCATGTCTGCGATATGCGCCTTGAAATCCGCGACGAAATATTTCTCCTTCTTTTCGGTGATCTGGAACCCTTCCTCTTCCAGCTTTTTCTTCTGCAGATGCGGGTATTCCGGGAACTTCGGATTGAGTTCGCCGTTTGGTCTGACGACCCGCCAGTATGGCGTGATGTCTTCATCCCGCTGGTAGCTTGCCCAGGCACAGATATTGACGAAGATACCGGCCGTCAGCGGACAGGTGACATCTGCATGGTACTTCTTCGCGAGCGCTGTCCGCAGTTCCGCCGTCGTTACCAGACTGCCGGCCGGAACGGTTCTGATGAGCGTGTCATAATCGATCGGCGGGGCGATGACCATGGTCGTTCCGCCCCAGCGTTCCGCCGCCTTGTCGTCGAGGGTTACGATCTTCGGCATGTCCTTTCGGTCATGCAGTTTCCTGTTGAAATCCTTCCTGTCTTCGTTCATGGTTTATCGGTGTGCGCTACGCGGGGTTACCGGTACCTGTATCTCCGTTAGCCAGTCTTCCGGTGATTCTTTGTTCCAGATACCGTCGATATAGGATTCACGCGGGGTTTCGCAGCAGACGTATCCGTTGTCCTCGATCCATTTCAGGATATAGGCATAGGCGGCGTTCAGGGTTTCATACGGTCCCTTGTGGAGGACGGATGCGACGGTCGTTTCCGGAATGGTCTTGAATACGATGTCGTCTACGGGGTTTCCGGCGGATACGACTGCCTGGCAGTATTCCGAGGTGATATCGGTTTCCCGGTACTCGTTATCGAGATGCCGGCAGAAACAGTAGTCCGGCGATACGCATTTCAGGCCGGGATTCGCTTCCGCAAGCAGTGCTCCGGTCTCGGGGATCTTCTGCATCATATCGCTGTATGAATGCAGGTGCATGGTTCGTGAAAACACGATGTATTCGGGGATGGTCTTGATGGTTACGGTATAGGTCATGGAATCTATCTCTCCCAGGAGTGACTCGATGCGAACAAGCTGCGACTGCAGGGTATCCATGGTCTGCCGGAGTTCGGTCCGTTTCTTCACGAGAACCCGTTTCGGATCGGGTTCCGTGATGAGTTGCCGGATATCTTCGATGGACAGTCCCGTCTGCCGCAGCTGCTGTATGCGGTAGAGGTCCGCGAGCTGTGCGGTCTCGTAGTAGCGGTATCCCGTTACCCGGTCGACCTTTGCCGGTGAAAGCAGACCTTCTTCTGCATAGAACCGGAGGGTCTTGACCGTCGTTCTGCTCAGTTTCGAGAATTCTCCGATGCGGTACATGTTTCGCCTGTATCTATGGTTTCTTTGTGCACATATATGATATATCACCTCCCCCTGGGGGAGAGTTCGTTCGGTGTTCTCTATATAAATGCATGATTTTTGCTGGCCCCGGAAGGCAGGAATATATGGTGTCTTCATGCCACCCTTTCAGTATGGAAGGTAATTCAGTATCTCCACGTTCATCGGAGGGCCATGCGTATGCATACCTTCGGGTATCGACCAAAGAGCAGAACCTGGCACGGCAGTATGCGGCGCTCGAACCGCTTGGGATATCGCCGAACCGCATCTATGTGGATACCCGGTCGGGAAAGGATTTCAATCGTCCGGCATACCGGAAACTGATCCGGAAACTGAAACCGGGCGATACGCTGTACGTGAAGTCGATCGACCGTCTCGGCCGCAACTACGACGAAATCCAGGACCAGTGGCGGATTCTGACCCGGGATATCGGGGTGTTCATGGTCGTTCTCGATATGCCGCTGCTGGATACCCGTGTCCGGTCCGAGACACTGACCGGCGCTTTCATCGCGGACCTTGTCCTGCAGATCCTCTCGTATGTTGCCGAGACGGAACGGTCACATATCCGCGAGCGACAGCGGGAAGGGATTGCCGCCGCGAAGGCAAGAGGTGTACATTTCGGCCCGCCGCGGTACGAACTCGACGCAGAGGTCTTCGCTGAATGTTCTAAGGCGTATTCTGCGGGAAAAATGACCGCGGAAGAAGCGGCGAAACGTCTGTCGGTCAGTTCTAGGACGTTTCTGAGGAGATATAGTGAATTGAAGCATAAAAACAGGTTTTCTTCGAACGG
>DALTWN010000204.1 GCA_029987045.1 Methanocorpusculum sp. | reverse complement strand
ATAGCTACGTTCGCAACGTAGATGCCGCGGGTTCAAATCCCGCCGGGTCCATTACAGACTATTTTTTAAAATCGCCGATACCAATCAAAACAGTATCCGGCACGGTCACGATGATTCGGTCTTGGCAGAAACTTCGATTTCATCGATATTGAAAAAGCGTTTTACCAGTATCTTCGCTTTCTCGATGGTTGCGCCGTTTCTGCCGATCGCAAGAGCAAGATTGTCCTTGTCGCCTGTCTGCACGTCGATACGTGCCGGCGTCAGGGAAACGGCGGACAGCTGTGCCGGCTTGAACATGTTGGTGATGAATGTCAGGGCATCTTCGTCGTATTCGACCATCTCGATGCGTTTGCCCAGGATACCGGAGAGTTTCCGGATATTGTCGCCGTTGCGGCCGATGGCAAGACCCATGTTGCCCTGTTTGATGATATAGATGATCCGCTCGAACTTGTCGTCGATGACACAGTCCAGAGCGGTCGATTTGGTGATGATCCGCAGCTCTTCGATGTAGCGCCGTTCCTTGAAACCGAGGCTGCGCTCCATCATGTTCCAGTCGGGTTCAGCTGCGGATGCGAATGCGGACATGGTTCTCTTTTTTTCAGTATGAACGGCCGATGATGGCAGTATGGCCCGGTTTGCCGCAGATGATGCATTTTCCGTCGTTGTCGGTCAGATACTCGCTTCTGACCTCGGTACCGAGCAGTGCGGAGTTCGTCAGTTCCTCCAGCTTGTCGGCGCATGCCTTGTCGCCGCACCAGTGGACGGCAACGATGTTTCCTTCAAGGTCGGCGTTCGCTTCGTCGACGGTCGATGCGGTCTTGATATGGTTCTTCAGATGGTCTTCGGCTTTCGCGAGAATCTGGTCGTGGGCTTCCTGCAGAAGCTTCTCGACGGATGCGGCAGCGCCTTCCCGCGGAATCGTGGTCTTGACACCCAGACGGTTGCAGCAGACCAGCTGGCCTGCGTCGAGGTCGCGGGGACCGAGTTCGACTCTGAGCGGGACCCCGTGGAGTTCCCAGTGATAGTATTTCGCACCCGGACGCATGTCACGGGCATCGGTCTTCACACGAAGACCGGCGGCCTTGAGTTCGTCTTCGAGCTTCTTGCAGGCTGCGAGGATCTCGTCGCCGCGTTTGCCGACGATGATCGGGATGATGACGACCTGGGTCGGTGCGACGGTCGCCGGCAGGACCAGACCCTTGTCATCGCCGTGGACACCGATGACGGCGGCGATACATCGCTCGGAGATACCGAAACACGTCTGGGATGCGAGCTGCTGTTCACCGTTCACATCTTCGTAGGTGATGTCGAAAGTCTTGGAGAAATGACTACCGAGATGGTGGACGGTACCGATCTGGAGCGTACGTCCGTCGGGCATGATGGCATCGATCGCCATCGTGAAATCGGCTCCCGGGAACTTGTCCCAGTCCGGACGCTTGGAGATGATGATCGGAACGCCGAGCGTCTTGTAGAATTCCTTGGACAGTTCGAGTTCGTATTCGACCTGCTTGTTCGCATCGTCCCAGTCGGTATGGACCGTATGGGATTCCATGAACGAGGTGATTTCACGCAGTCTGATGAGCGGACGGGTATGCTTGGTCTCGTACCGGAAGGTATTGACGACCTGATAGAGTTTGAGCGGCAGGTCAGCGTGAGAGCGGACCCAGAGCGAGTACATCGGGTATATTGCGGTTTCACTGGTCGGACGGAGCGCGAGCTTGACATCGAGCGGAGAGAGTCCGCCGTGGGTGACCCAGTAGACCTCGTCTTCGAATCCCTTGATGTGTTCTCCCTCTTTTGCGAGTTCCGTTTCCGGAATCAGGAGCGGGAAAAGCGTCTCTTCATGGTCGCGGTTCAGGAGCGATCTGAGATAGGTATAGGTGTTCTGGCGCAGGGCAAAGCCGAACGGGTACCAGACATAGAGTCCTTTGACCGGGTATCTGACATCCATGATATCGGCACGCCGGATGACTTCGTTGTACCATGCACTGAAATCGGTTTTTGAGGGGAGTCCCTCGGGTTCTTCTGCCATAGTTGTTTCCTAGCCGTTTATATTGGCGCTGAAACACTATTAAATACGCGCCGCATCCGGCCGAAATCACGCGGAAAACCATGAGCAGCCCCTTCGCCACCCCGCTCTCCGTTTATATCCCAGAATCTCTAATTTCACCCATTAGGAAGCATGATTGTATCATAAGTCTAATTATACTGATATAAGTGGTGAATTCCATGTTGGAAAATTCTGTGGATGGATTTAACTTTGAAAAGTTTAAACAGGTAATCCATTATATCATAAGTAATACTGATTCTTCCCGACATCAGAATGTCGGAAAAAAAGTACTGTTCAAGTTGCTCTATTTCAACGATTTCAATTATTATGAAGTGACTGAACTGAAGATGACGGGGGAGACATACGTTAAGTTGACA
>DALTWN010000203.1 GCA_029987045.1 Methanocorpusculum sp. | reverse complement strand
GGGGGATCGATGGTCTGTGTGGGGTATACACGGGAGATGGAGAATGCCTTGAGCGGCGGGTTCGGATTCTGTGCAAGGTACTGGATTGAAAGCGAGGTGGAATGTGTACGCAGCACGCATTTCTTGGAAATCTCTGGGTCCCAAGTGCCCCCCCATCCGGTACTTCCCGTGTTTCCGCCGTTCATGTGGATGTCGCGAATCTTTTCCCATCCATCCGGCATCGGCAGTTCTTCTGCCAGGTGGAAGGTATCCTGCATTTCGCGTGCCGGATGATCCTGTGGCTGATAGAGTGCATCGAAGTTCCAGAATGAGTTTTGGACAATCGATCCGTGAAACTCGGTGAATCCCATTTCGAAGAGCAGTGCGCGGATTTCATCGAGAATCTGCTGGTTTGGATGTGCTCTGCCCGGATAGATTCGTTTCGGCAGTTTGGACACATCGTATTTGCGCATGGTCAGATTCTTCCATTCGCCGGAAAGAATCTGGTCACGGGTAAGTGTACCTACTTCTTCACGGATATCGAGTCCGGCGGCGGCTACAGCTTCTCCGTCTGGCGTGATGGCGATGGTCCAGCTCACGTGTTCCTCGACGACGGCAAGACCGCGTTTGACCAGCGCATTGCATCCCGGGCTTCCCGGAATCGGGTTCTTCAGTGCTTCTTCGTCTTCTCCCGGCTGTAAGAATGCGTTTCTGTTGAGACGGATCAGACCATTCTCGATGGAGATCCAGTTCTTCTTGCGCAGCCATCCGATACCGACTTTCGAGAGTGCATCGCGTGCAAGTTCCTTGATATTGATGCTTTCAGCGATGCGTCCGATGAGCTGACGTTCCGGAAGACCTCCTTCGCTTGCATATTTCTTTCCTTCTTCGGTAAGGGTGGCGGTTTCGGTCACATCCTTGCTGATGGTCACGAGACCGCGGTCGGCGCACAGGAATGCCCACTGGACGACCGATTCGGATGTCGAATTCAGTTTTTCCGCGAGTTCGGTGTCGGTACAGGTTTTATCCTTGGCAAGGACTGCCAGGACACGTTTTTCATTGACAGTTAGATCCATTATTTCCACTCCGCTACGAGATGTGCTGTTTCATCGCGTTTTTCCTTGAATTCTGCAAGGAATGCTCTGACGCGTTCCAGTGTCTCTTTCTTACAGGTTCCGCACATGAGTTCTCCGGCTTTGCATGCGGAGCACATCTTTGCCAGTTCTTCGTCATTATCCTGCATGTGGAACTTGTTCAACTGATAGATCGAACATTTCTCGGGTTCGCCGCCGAGTTTCTTCTGTTCATCCAAGGTCTGACGGCCACCGGTGACCGCACCCATGAGTTTCTTCTTGACATCCTTGTCGGCGTCATCGAACCAGATGAGACTGTCGGGGACGGAGGAAGACATTTTGCCGCCCTGCAGTCCCATGAGGAAACTGTGATAGGTCGAGGACGGAAGCAGGAATCCGAATCCGCCGAACAGCTGTTCGATTCCGCGGACGATCGCATCGACTTCTGCGACGGTATGGCCGGCCGGCAGATCGATGTGTCCTTCGTATTTTTTCGAGCCAGGGAATGTTTTCGCGACTGCATCTATGGCTTCTGCAGATGCTGATTTTGAACGGATACTGATATGGGTTCCCCGGTCTTCGACAAGGAAGAGTCTGAATGCGTTGGCGATATCACGGGTCAGGCGGATATGCGGGTCCTGATCGATACCGACCGGTACAATGGTCGGTGCAACGCCGCCTACCAGCTGCGGATAGAGGATGTCTGCTACCTGCATGGATACGCTGACGGCATGGGCAAGTTCCGTTTCCGGACCGAATCCGTAGATTGCCGACAGGTTTGAGAAGTTCATCTTGCATGCCGCTTCGAAGGCAAGGTCTTTGAGTGCATTGTTCTTCCGCTGTGCGTATATTTCACCTTCGAATCCCAGTGCATAGAGACAGGAGATGTATTCACGGGCATATTCGTCGCATTTTTCCCAGGTGAGTCCGCGGACTGCATGTGCTTCACGGTCGGCGATGGAGATGAATCCGCGTCCGCCGTGCTGAAGGTGCCACATGACCTCCTTCATTACCATGAGGTGGCCAAGGTGCGGGTGTCCAGATGGCATGAATCCGGTCAGGACATGGAATGGTTTTTTCGTGACAATAGCATCTGCGACAGCGTCGTAGCCGCGGTGGCCCTGGACGATGTTGCGCCGCATGAACGGCGGGATGTCGGGCAACCGGTCTTTCTGTGATTCGAAATGGTCGATACCGAAATCTTCGATCAGCCGTTCAATACTGACTTTCGGGGCACTTGACCATGGATTGATATTTTCTGCCATAGTATCCTTTGTTTACAGTTTTATTCGTGCGAATTCGACAGGGATTATTTCATCGTTGTAGATACAGGCGAACAGCATCCGTGTCTTTACACTGTGCGCCAGGCGGACCGACCGTGAAATCTCCCGCATG
>DALTWN010000202.1 GCA_029987045.1 Methanocorpusculum sp. | reverse complement strand
ACCGGCGGCTTCATCTGCAGTCAGTCCTGCAGCGACCAGGGTGTCCGGAGACGCTATCGCCAGTCCTTTCAGATCGTTGATACCGGCTGCAAAGATCGCCTTGACGACCTTCGAGGTCGACCGTTTTCTCTTGAACGGAATAAGCGGGGTGATGAACTTCTTGAGTTCCGCACGCCGGCGAAGGAGGGTGATTGCATCTTCTGCCCCTGCCTTCAGGTTGTCGGCTTCTTCGGCAGAAATGTGCAGATGCTGTGCGAGTTCTCCCTGCGGTGTTGCGATGATATCGTTTACCGTGTAGATGTGTGCATTGTTCAGTGCAGCCACATGGCTTTCGGTCATGCCCGGAATCTGCATCAGCAGTTCGGCACCGGCTGAGATGTGGTTACAGACCGGACAGCCGAACTTCCATGGCGGAGCGCCTTTGCGGATGAGCTGGATGTGATTGACTCCGTGGGTCGGACAGACTTCCTCGGTTTTCACCGCGTTACCCCAGACCGCCGGCGGAAGACCGGTATTGAAGGAACAGTCGGGATAGCCGGAACAGCCGATGAACTGACTGCTTCCTGCACGGCGGATCACGAGCGGTCTGCCGCAGACAGGGCACGGTCCGATCATCTGGGTTTCCCGTGTCTTGTCCATGATTTCGTTGCCGATATCGACACTGTTCTTTTCGAGCGTATCGAAGGTCGCTGTCAGCATGTTGCGGGATTCTGAGAGAACCGAGTCCAGTGTCTTCGTGCCGGAAGCGATATCGTACATGTGTTCTTCCAGCGTCTTTGTCATGTCCGGTTCGGTAATGGTAGACGCGTGTTCTTCCAGTGCTTCAGTTACTGCACGTCCGATGGTCGTTGGTTTGAGCGGATTGCCTTCGATGTATTTACGGTTCATCAGTTTGCTGATGACTTCATGACGGGTCGATTTGGTACCGAGTCCCAGTTCTTCCATCTGCTGGATGAGTTTGCTCTGGGAATACCGTGCCGGGGGAAGCGTTTCCTTTTCCTCGATGTTCTTTTCACCGAATGCGAGGCGCTGTCCGGCGGTAAGCTGCGGAAGGATGTTTTCCTCTGCTTTGCTGTACGGATAGATGTTTCTCCATCCCGGCAGAATGAGTCGTCCGCCGGTTGCCGTGTACGGTTCTGCGGCAGCAGACAGATTCACCTTCATGGTTTCCCATTCTGCATCGGTACACAGCGTTGCAAAGAATCTGCGAACGACGAATTCATAGAGTTTCCAGGTGACCGGGTCCTCGATATCTGCATGGGTCGCAGCGCCTGTCGGATAGATTGGCGGATGGTCGGTGGTCTCCTTCTTTCCGCGGGTCGGAACCGGACGCATATGGTCGCGTACGTACCTGACATCCGGTGCAAAGATACCGGATCCAAGCATCTGCAGATGCTCGTTGATATTGAGCGTCTTCGGATACGTGGTGTTGTCGGTTCTCGGATAGGAGATGAATCCGCGCATGTAGAGTTCTTCTGCACGGTTCATGGCGGATGCGGCGGAAATGCCGAGTCTTCCTGCACCGACGATGAGTGCCGTCGTATCGAGCGGTGTCGGTGCACGGTCTGCCTTGTGGCCGGTAATGACTTCAGTCACCTGCAGCGGTTCGCCGGTTGCCTGATATGCAGCTTCGGCTGCCGCCTTGTCCATGAATTTGCCGTTGGTGTGCCGTGCCTCGAGGATATTGCCATCGGCAAGTTTTGCCGTAAGAGAAAGCATCCAGTATTTTTCCGGTACGAATGCTTCGATCTCCCGTTCGCGGTCGACGATCATTGCAAGGGTCGGACTTTGGACACGGCCTGCGGATAGGACTTCTCCTGCGCTGCGGTGTGCGGCGAGTGTCAGGAATCGGGTAAGCGATGCACCCCAGACCAGATCGATGACCTGGCGTGCTTCTCCGGATGCGGCAAGATTCAGATCGAGTTCCTGTGCATTTCTGAGTGCGGGAATGATTTCTTCCTTGGTAACGGAGGAGAACCGTGCACGGCGGATGGGGGCTGTTTTGTTGGCGGATCTGATGAGATCGGCAGCCTCTTTTCCGATGAGTTCTCCTTCGCGGTCAAAGTCCGTCGCAATGGTGATGCTGTCTGCGATCTTTGCCGTCTTCTTCATCAGAGAAACAATCTTGCCTTCGGTCGGTTTCACAATCAGACCGGCATTGACCAGACTGCGCGGCGGGTGTTCTGCAGATCTCCAGTTGGAATACCCCTCGACAAAGTCGAGTTCGACGACGTGACCTTTCAGACCCATGACGACGGTGTCGCCTGCCAGGTATTGGACAACATTGCCGTCACGGTTCACCTGCGGTTTTTTCCCAGGTTCTGCAAGGAACGCAGCGATGCGTTCGGCGACAAGGGTTTTTTCGGCGATAATCAGATGCACGTTTTATTCTCCGAGAATCTCGCTGATCATTGCATGGATTTCACGGGGGTCGGATTTGCCTTTCGTTTCTTT
>DALTWN010000201.1 GCA_029987045.1 Methanocorpusculum sp. | reverse complement strand
AGCGGCGGAACCAATGCCGATGTCTGCGATGCGGATATCCTGATTCTCTCGCTGCCGTTTGAACGTATCGAGTCGACCATCGAGACCATCGGAAAATCCGCATTCGAGAACAAGGTGATTGTCTCTCTCATCAATCCGATGATCAGAAACCCGGGCGAGAAGTATTTCCTTCCTGACCATCCGGCAGAAGGATCGGCAGCGCTTGCTATCAGGAAGATGCTTCCGGCATCCGCAAAACTCGTCTGTGCATTCAACAATGTAGCCGCAGGTAAATGGATGGAGCTCGACCAGGAACTTGATTATACCGTTGCCGTATGCGGTGATGATGATGCAGCAAAGAAAGAGGTAATGGACCTTGTATCCAGTGTATCCCACCTCAAGCCGCTGGATGCCGGACCGCTTGAAATGTCGTCTGTCATCGAAGGAATCACGCCGCTCGTCATTACGATTGCCATGCGCAACGGGCTCAAGGACGTCGGTGTCTACTTCAAATAATTCTTCTTTTTTCCCGAAACACGTGCCAATATAGCAGGAATATCTCTATGCATACCATCATCTATTATTTTACCGGAACCGGCAACTCGCTTGCCGCCGCACGCATGCTGCAGGAAAAGATAGCGGATACAGAACTGGTTCCGATTGCCGGACTGATGCAGACCGGTGAAAAGATACCTGTGCCTGCGGGAATCCGCGTAGGTGTCGTCTATCCGATGTACTGCGGGGGAATGCCGAATATCGTCGTCCGGTTCTTCGAGCAGGTGGACTTTTCGAACGTCTCCTATCTGTTCACGCTCATCACTACCGGCGGCCAGTCGAACGGCAATCCGCTGAACCCGACGAAGATGGCCTGTGAAAAAGCAGGTCATGCACTGAACGGTTCCTGGTGGGTCCAGATGCCGGACAATTACATTCCGCTCGAAGGCGCAGTCCCGCAGGAAAAACAGACGGCAATCTTTGCCGCCGCACAGGAAAAGATTGCAGGGATTGTCGCATCCGTCGAAGCAGGAGACCAGGTCTGTGAACCAGAGAAACTCTTCGGGAAACTCATGCGTGCGCTCGGTTACAATCCGTTCATGAAACGCATGCCTTCCTTCGATACGAAATTCACGGTCAGTGATGCCTGTATCAAATGCCACACCTGTATCCGTATCTGCCCGGTCGGCAACATTGCTGTCGGCGAAAACGATCTACCGTCATGGCAGACGCATCATTGCGAAGGATGCCTTGCCTGTCTGCAGTTCTGTCCGAAACAGGCTATCTCCTGCGGACCGAAGACCGTGACGCGTGCCCGCTATCATCATCCCGCGGTTACTCTGCCGGATATGCTGAATCAGAAGAAAGTTGAGTAAAAAAGTGTCTCTAAAAGCTCATGTGACGAATGAGCTTTTATTTTATCTCATCATCATATTCTGCAGGTTCTGCTTCTTCTGCAGGATAGGATTTTTCATTGCCGGATGCGAGTTTCATCATCCGTTCTGCACGGCGCAGAATGCCGTGCATGGTGCTTGCTTCGCGGATAGTCAGTTTGGTTCTGCCGAAGATTCGACGTGCAAGCAGCAGGGTGGCTTCCCGTTTTTCAATCGGATGCTCGATCTCTCCCAGGAATTCTCCGATGTGCTGATAGAGGCCTTCCATTTCCTTGTGGCTTGCGAGGTAATAGTCGCCGCGGGGAAGGTGTGCAAGTTCGTAGCAGACGACGCCGATGGCGTGCGAGATGTTCATGATCGGATACTCTTCCGCGGTCGGAATCGTACAGATGATGTCACAGCGTGCGATCTCTTCGTTGTTCAGTCCCCAGTTCTCACGGCCGAACAGAATCGAGATCCGTCCATCGACATCCTTGACGATATCACGAAGTTCTGCCGGTGAATAATAGGGCATGCGCATGGGATGCGAAACGGATTTGGGAAGACCGCCCGTTGTCGCGACGGTCAGATCGCTGCGTTCGAAGACTTCATCGAGCGTGATCCGTTCCGCATTGTGCAGGACATCCTTTGCATGGGATGCACGCGCTTCCGCTTCGATGGTCATCTTCGGCGGATTGATGAGCACCATGTTGTGAAACCCGAAATTCTTCATGACACGGGAGGCAAAGCCGATATTGCCTTCATAGAGCGGTTCGACAAGAACGATATCAATTTGCGGCATTTTTGAGATACCCTATGACCAGATTCCGGTGACGTTCGACGGTTGAACCGGACATACCGGTTGCTTTTGCCAGTGCATCAACGGATTCCTTGGCGAACTTTTCCGGATTCGTGTATCCTGCGGCGATGTATTTCTTGAGTGAGACTGCAGGAATACCAGCTTCTTTCAGACGGTCGAGATTGACCTTTTCAAAGGCTTCGGTAAGAATACCGGCGGCTTCATCTGCAGTCAGTCCTGCAGCGACCAGGGTGTCCGGAGACGCAATCGCTAGTCCTTTCAGATCATTGATACCGGCTGCAAAGATTGCC
>DALTWN010000016.1 GCA_029987045.1 Methanocorpusculum sp. | reverse complement strand
TTTCCCGGCGTTTTCCTGCTTTTTTGCAGGCCTTTTACCGGGTTTTCGACGTCTTTTATGTGGTTCTCTGGTTTTAGGGTGGTTTTCGGGGTGTTTTTCCGCCTTTTCGGGTGTTTGGTGCTGGTTATACTGCATTGGACAGATCCTTGCTGTCCGATCCTGTATGTTTCATTCGGGCGGCTGTGCATTATCAGCTCAAACAATTGGTAATGTGGGTCGATGCTCTGTTCTTTTCTCGATGAAGTCGCCATGTTGTGGTTGTTTCAATCCGGTTTCCTCTTGTTTGGGTGCAGAATCGCCCGGTTCCGGTTTCCTGCTTCCTGTTTTCCGGAGAAGGGTCTGGGTTTGTGGGGTGGTCTTTTACCCGAATTCCTGTCATTTGGGGTTATTCTGGTGGTTATATGGTCGGTTTTGCTGTTTTTGCAGGGGTGCGAAGGTGCTTTCTTTTCCTCCGGTGAAACCGTGGCGAATCGCGGGCGGTTTTTCAGAAAACACCTATTTTATATAAATCATTATATGGTTTATTACATACTAAAAATACATTGTTTCAAATAACCAAATGGTGAAATAAGGGGCATTTTTGCATCACAGGGGTTCTTTGGACAGGATTCTGGGGGGAAAGAGATGGCTGGTTCGGGGTGCGGATTGATACACATCTCTGAAATTGAATGAATATTGCGGTATTTAACGTGAAAAAAGGTAAAAATAGCGTAATTGTGGGTTATTTTGCTTGTTTTGTGCCGGCATTTCCGAATTTATCGATATCTCCCTGATAGATCCGGGTGGTGGAGACGGCTTTTCCGTCTTCAGCACAGATGCACGGCACCGTTTGCAGGGCTACGGGTTTCAGGCCGGCTTCCCTGCGGTTCCGGTTGATGAGTTCTCCAGCAGGATATGTCTCGTAGCTGACGACCAGCACATCGAAATCTATGGTGCATGCCGAGCCGAACTGGTCGTGGAGCGGATCGATGGTGTATCCTGCAGAGAATCCGTTCTGTCGAATCCAGTTGGTCAGTTCCGTCTTCCGGGTTTCGAATGGTCTGACCGGATGCTGTTTCCGTCCGGCGAATTCGTCGGAAGAAAGCCCGATTATGACGAATCCGTCAGGTCCTGCCGTCTCGAATGCCAGTTTCAGCAGGGCCTGATGGCCGATATGCAGCATATCGAAGGTTCCGCCAACCATGACTCTCATGCAATATCACCGTCCTCTTCGATCTTCGGTGCCGGTCCGCGGAACCAGGAGAATATCGCACCGATGACGGCAAGTCCTGCGCATATCAGCATGGATACCTGTAATGCGACGGCAAAGTCTCCGTACATGGATTCATTCAGGAGTTCCGAACTTCCCACGAAGATCGAGATTGCGGACATGCATATCGCCATCGAGATCAGCATACCGAACTGCCGGACCAGTGCGGTCGTGCTGGATGCCATGCTGTATTCCTTTTTCCCGACGGAACTCATGATGGTGGCAGTGTTCGGCGCCGAGAAGAGGGCGACGCCGAGCCCCATGAAGATCTGGATTATCAGCAGGTATCCGCGGTTGGTTGCGCCGTCTAAGCCGATGTTGGAAAGAAGCACCAGTCCGACGATGGTGAGAATCATACCGATAGTTGCCAGATATTTCGTATCGATCTTATCGGATAATTTTCCTGCAATCGGAGAACAGATCATCTGGACCAGTGTCTGTACCAGAAGAATCAGTCCGGCCTGGGATGCGGTCAGCGCTCCTACGGACTGCAGGTAGAGCGAGAGCATATAGATGACCGCATAGGATGCGGCATAGTTGAGCAGTGCCGCATAGGAGGACCGGGCGAACCGTTTGTTCTTTATGAACAGGGAGATATGCAGGACCGGATGTTTCTGCCGCAGTTCGTACCAGATGAATATGACCAGGAGAACGAGACCTACTGCGGCCAGAATGGCGGAAAGACCGTCGGTGATCGTGGATAAGCCGTACATCAGACAGAAGATCGCGCCGGCATAGAGGACGGCACCCCGCAGATCGAATCTGGCGACCGGTACCGTGAACTCGGTATTGAGGGATATCAGGACGAGAATGCCGGAAAGGATGATGAACGGTGCAATCACCAGGAAGGTGCTTTCCCACCCGAAATTGTCTACCAGGATTCCGCCCAGGAACGGTCCGAGGGTAAGGCCGAGATAGACCATGGTGGTATTGATGCCGATGACGAATCCGCGTTTGTTTTTCGGGAATATCCGGGTGAGGATGGCAATCGAGGTGATCATGACCAGGGATATGCCGAGTCCTGCCGTGACGCGGAGGAAGATGAGCGCGGAAAAAGACGGCGCGAACATGGCAAGAATACAGGATATTCCGACGATTATCGAACCGATGAAGTATGCTTTCTTGTATCCTATCTTGTCGACGAACCATGCGGCGGGAACGAGCGCTATCGCGTTCGCCAGAATGAATGCCGTCGACAGCCATCCGAGGTCGTGGGCCGAGACCTGGAACTCGGTACCGATGAGCGGCATGGCGAGAATGATCATCGTTCCAAGCAGCGGATTGACGATGGCGCCGATGGAGGTCACGAGAAGTACGAGATTCCGCCGTGCACGGGATAGTTCAGTCATGATAGGTACAGTATTTGCGGATGATGCAGTGTCCGCAGTCGGGTTTCTTTGCGTCGCAGACGGCACGTCCGTGCGAGATCAGCAGGTAATTGACATGTTCCCACCAGGATTTGTCGAACAGCCGTGTCAGGTCCTGCTCGATCTTTTCTGGGTCGGTCTCGGCGGTGAATCCCAGACGGATGCTCAGCCGTTTGACATGGGTATCGACGGCGATGCCGAATGTCTTGTGGAATGCATGGTTCGTAACGATATTCGCCGTCTTCCGTCCGACGCCCGGCAGTGTCGTCAGTTCCTCGATGGTTTCCGGAACGGCGCCGTTGAACTCTTCGACCAGTTTCTTCGATGCGGCGATGATGTTCTTCGCTTTGCTGTGATAGTAGCCGGCAGGCCGGATGATACGTTCGACATCTTCCTGGTTTGCCTCAGCGAGTCGTTCCGCGGTCGGATAGGCATCGAACAGCTCGTCGCGGAGACCGTTGACGGTCCTGTCGGTCGTCTGGGCCGAAAGGATTGTCATAATCAGGAGTTCGAACGGATTCCGGAACTTCAGGAAGTTCATGTCGTCACGGGTGTGGGGATAGGTCCTGTTCAGTATCTCCAGTATCTCTTCCGCTTCGGAGCTGCCGGTCTTCCCTGCCTTTTTCCGGGGATGTGCTGATTCTGCCGCGGTCATTTTTCTCTGTGTTGTGTATAGTGTTTGATATACGGCGTTAATATAATTCGTCACGGGTTCTTCACTGCGGAGGTATATATCAGCATCTGCGTGCCGATTCCGTGGTGCCTCTTTAGGCAACGTCTTATTTAAGTCTGAACGATGATATATAGATACATATGCAGTCCTCACGAATGCGCAAAGGTATATTCATCGTTCTTGCGGCAGTGGTTGTTCTGACCGTGGCTTCCGCCGGATGTTTCGATAATATTGAGTTCCTGCCGAACGAGGTTCAGAATCGGGGGAGTATCATCGCGGTAGATTCCGCGTATATAGGTTCATCGACCGTTGTCGATCTTCTCCTGACCCCGACGAAATATCAGGAAGAGCTGTTTACCGCACTTGACAACTATCTCCCGAAGGATAAACCGGTCGTCGATCTCGAGGCAGGTATCGGTGTGGCGATGGCGAATATCTCGAAAGAACTCAATGTTCCGAAAGAGACGGTCACCCTGACATCGAATCCGTATATGATTCCTCTGCTTGCCAAGACTATCGAATGGAACAAAATAGTGACCGATCTCCGGTATGAGGTTGTTTCATATATTGTCTCTCCGGGAGAAACTGTTCCGGTTGTCGTAAGAAAGAATCTTGATGCGACCGATGTGATGAATTCTGATACTGAAGAGACGGTCGATGTTTCGGCAACGACCGTGGGAACTATCATTTCCAAGGCAGGGTTCACCGATTCGAAGAATGTGACCCTGGTTATCGAAGATGCGAATCTGCTCGATAGGGTTCTTGAAAGAGAACCGACAATCAAGAACAATGTCAGTATCATCATCGCCGTCACCTCCGCCTCGGGTCTGGAACTGTCCCAGATGCTGAACAAAGCACTGAGAAACGGATATACACCGGAAATGGTCGGAGATCCGGGATCGAATAACTGCCGCGCCCTGGTCTTCCGGCGCATAGAATAAGTGCCCGGATCTGCCGGAAAACCGGCAGAAAAAAAATCTTCTTTTTTAGCGTTTCAGTATTTTTCGAGAATGGGTTGCTGTATTGTGTATCGTCCCAGCGGGATTCCGGCAGGGCCGGGTGTAGCGGCAGTGCTGTTCAGAGTATGGAATGACGTATAGGGATTGTTTTGGGACTGCACATACCATCATCCTGTGGAAACGGAAGTGCCTGCCGTTTGTCGACGCCATCGAGAAGGCATACGATGCAGCAAGCGACAACGTCGAGGATTCGCTCCTGAAACGCGTTCATGGCTATGAGTTCGTCGAGGGGCGTGAAGAGGTGAGCGACGACGGTATCAAACAGGTGACCACGAAGAAAGACATGCCTGCGGATCCTGCGCAACTGAAGTAAGCTACCCCTACATCTAGAGTTATCAGATAGGTTATCAGATAGGTTATATGGAACATACGATCCATGTGGCGAACCCGCGGATCCCGTCTCACGGTGTGCGTTCCACCCGCGGCAAGGCTGTGCGTGCAGAACTGGTCGTTGCGCTCTACGAACAGGGCAGGGTCCATCACGTCGGATATTTCCCGGAACTGGAGGGACAGATGACCGAATGGGTGCCGACTGACTGGTATTCGCTGGACCGGCTGGATGCGCTTGTGTGGGCAGTGACGTATCTGCTGGAACAGGGCGGACCGGGCGGAGAACAGCTGATCGAACCTACAGCGCCGCGGGGTGATTCCTGGCGGTAAAGAAGATCTCTGAAAAAACAATCAGTGCCGCGGTCGGACAGTCGGTAGACATATAGATGAAAATTTCACTTTGTAATTTAGAGCCCTGTGGGAGTATTATCAAAAATCAGCAATAAAATACTATCATCAGCTTTTCAAAAAATATCCATTATCAATAACAGATGCATCATGAACGAAAATAAGGATACATTGCGAACATCTTCCAATACCAAAGATATCGGTCCGATTCTCGAAAAAATCCAAAAATCTGTATACATATTACGCGGTCAACAGGTAATGCTCGATACCGACCTTGCAGATATTTATGGATATGATGTCAAGGCACTAAATCAGCAGGTTAAACGCAATATTTCCCGTTTCCCCGAAGATTTCATGTTCCAATTGCGCCAGGATGAGATAGATTCGGTGAAGTCACAATTTGTGACTTCACCTGATTCACACTTCTTTTCCGGTCAATCCGGAGGTAGAAGAAAACCACCATATGCTTTTACCGAACAGGGAATATACATGCTAGCAACGGTTCTGAGAGGAGAACTGGCGGAACAACAAAGCACCATCCGGCAGGCAGGATTGCAGTTCTTTCCGAGTATAGGTACGTCCGGCCGACAGCCGGCAAAGCGTTAACGAAGTCATGACACGTCCTCCACACAGTTTGGCATTTTTTTAAAATACTGCCAATATGTATATTATGGTAAGCTTATCCTATATCGGGGTATGTATCAGATTCGTCGGTACCCTGCCCGATATTGCAGGACTTGTCCTGAGATTACGCAAGTAATAACCCTGATTTTTCCCTTTTTTCGCATTGTTACCTATTGTAACGGCAACGTGGTGTCAGTTGTTACAAATCGTTACCTGAGTCAAACGAGAGCATCCATGCGCAAAACCGCCTCTTCAGTTTCAATAGTTCGATTCGATTCTGCTCCGGCCGTTGCCGAGTTTGGTCACGATGATCTTGCGGTCGAGCTGGTCACGCAGTTCGCCGCGGTGCGAGATGATACCTACCACGCGGTTTCCGGTCGTCAGGGTCCAAAGGACTTTCAGGACATCCTGCAGTGCATCGGTATCGAGCGTATCGAATCCTTCGTCGACGAAGAGTGCATCGATGGAGATACCGCCGGACAGATGCTGGATCATCTCGGATAATCCGAGAGCGAGCGCAAGGGCGGCAAGGAACGATTCGCCGCCGGAAAGCGTGGTGATGTCGCGTGTCTGTCCGGTGAACCGGTCGGTTACCGCAAGTTCGAGCCCGCTCTTGCCCCGCAGGGTGGATGCCGTTTCCGGCCGGATGAGTTCGTAGCGGCTGCCGCTCATGGTCAGGAGCTGTTTGTTGGCGAACCGGAGGATCTCGGAGAAATAGACTGCCTGGATATAGCGTTCGAGATCGATCCGTTCCTGGCCGGTAACGGTACCGTTCGCGGTTTCCGCAAGTTTATGGACGGCGGTATACTCTTCGATGCGGGACTGCATCCTGGTCCATAGAGCGGAAATGGTTGCGGCGATTTGTGCATTCTCATCGCGGCGTCTCAGGTACGCGGACCGGATGTCCTGCAGCCTGGTCTCTTCGGCGTACAGTGTGTTCTGCCGTTCCGTCAGGGTTCCAAGATCGGTATACGTGCATCCCTGACAGTTCTCTTCGCTTTGCCTGCACACTTCTTTCGCGGATTCAAGGGACGTGAAGAACGTCCTGACATCCTTGTCCGTATCGGCGAGAATCTGTGCGTCCATAATGGCGTTCCGGTATTCCTCGATGGTGGCAAACCCGTTCGTTTCGCGTGCACGCTGATATGCTGCATATTTTTCCGTCTCGTCCGGAATGACGGCTGCACGGTCTGCCTGTGCTCTTTGCAGAGCGCCGGTTTCCTTGCTGTATGTTTCCCTGAGGTTCTGCTGATGTTCGCGGAGGAATTTCAGTTCCTGCTCATGGTAATCGATATCCCGCTCGAGATCGTCGATTGCGGTTTTCGCAGCGGCCTGTGTCGGATACGGAAGTGTCCGTCTGCTCTCGGCAATGGTCTGGTCGAGGGCGTTCAGCCGGCCGGATCCGGTATTGGCGATCTGTTCTTCGCCTGACCGTTCGGTGATCTTTTCAGTCATCTCTGCCCGCAGTTGCGGCAGGGTTTCGGCGATCGTTTTCTTTTCGCCGGCCAGACGGGACAGCCGGGATGATTCGAGCAGCAGATCCTCGGTTTCCGTATCCAGCTGCTCCTTGTATTCCGCCAGCCTGTCTCTGATTTCATCGATGGATCCGTTGGTGTCCACGAACGGTTCTGCCGCCGTTCTCAGTTCGGTCTCCTTTGCGTCCCGTTCGCTCTTTGCCACTGCAGCGGCATTGCTCTTTTTCGTCCATGTTTCGCGTGCGGTATCTGCTGCTTTCTGTGCGGCATTCACTTCGGCGCGTTCGGGGATGCTTTCTGCATGCCGTGCTGGGTCCGGATGTGCCAGCGATCCGCAGACCGGACAGGGTCTTCCTTCTTCGAGATCGTCGGCGAGAATGCCTGCCTGTCCGTCGAGATACTGCATCTGCAGGGTTTCCGCCGTACGGCTTTTCATCCGGCATTCGTCTTTTGCACGGATGCATTCCTGCTGCCGGAGCTGAAGTGTCGTAGCCATCCGGTCGAGATCTGCAAGCAGGGTATCGAACGTTTCGAGACTCTTTTCCTTTTCCCGGATCTTTTCCAGCCGGTTCTTCGTTTCGGCGAGGGTCACGTCGACGACATCCAGTTCCTTTTCGCGGGTTTCCAGCTGTGCGATCCGGTCAGTGAGTTCGGCAATCCGGGCGGAAATGGCAGCTACGGTTTTTTCGGATTCACTGATCTTCTGTGCAAGTGCCGTGCGATTGGCTTCGTCGGTTTCGAGTTTCCGGTAGGCCGGAAGGAGTGCGTTGAGCATGTCGCGTCTCTCTTTCTTTTCCTTGATTTCCGGATCGGTTTCCAGGTTCTCGAGTTTATCTGCAAGATTCCTGATCTGCGGGTCGAGCGTTTCGATGGTTTTCGTGCTGTTCTCGATATCCGTATCCAGTTTCCGGTGCCGGTCGACGAGACTCTGGTATACTGTCTCTGCGGCGGAGACGGTTTCTGCGGCACGAGCACGTTTCACCGTGGTCTCTTTCTGCCGGTATACCTGCTCCTTTGAAAGAAGCTGATCGCGGTTTTTCCGTGCGGCGGCTGCCTGATCGATCAGACGGTTTCCGCTTTCCGCTTTTCCTTTCTCTTCTGCGACCCGTACCAGGTCCGCTTTCACCGTCTGCAGCTGTCCGTTGAGCTGTCCGATATGTGCGGCATCGTCCGTGGCAAGTTTTTCCAGATCGGCAAAGAGTGATTCGAGACTGCTGCCGGTTACGTCGGGTTCCCTGATGAACGCTGCAAGTTCTGCGTATGCCGGATCGTCTGCGGGAACCGAAAGATGCTGGATCTCCCTGCTGATATCCTGTATGAATGATTCATGCTCGTCCCTGAGCATCTCGTCCTTGTGTTTGAGTCTGTCCTGGAACAGGGCATAGATACGGGTATCGAACAGTTTCTTCAGGATATCGGATCTCTTGTCGCTTTTCGCCGTCAGGAGTTCGCGGAACCGTCCCTGCGGCAGCATCGCGATCATGCGGAACTGTTCGGCCTCGATTCCCAGCAGGGTTTCGATCTCGGCATTGACTGCCTTCGTTTTTTCCACGATTCTGCCGTCGGGATGCCGGAACATCGCGTCCTCGGTCGCGGTCTTGCGTCCGGATATGGTCCGTTCTATCAGGTATCTGCGGCCGTTGTGCTCGAAATCCAGGCTGATGACCGTCTTGGTCTTTGCATCGATGTTCTGCGTCCGCATATCTTTCGGTGCCCGTTCCTTTCCGCTGGTTTCGCCGAACAGGGCATACATCAGGGCATCGAAGATGGTCGATTTTCCCGATCCGGTCCTGCCGGTGATGAGGAACAGACTGCTGCCGAACCGGGTGAAATCGACGGTCGTCCGTGTCTCGAACGGACCGAATGCCTGCAGGGTCAGGATATACGGTTTCATTGCATCAGCTCCGTCTCGATTTCACGGAAAGTCTCGGTCACGATCTTTTTCTGCCGGTCGGTCATCGGTTCTCCCCGCTGCCGTTCATAGAATTCCCGGAATGCATCCTGCGGATCGAGATGTTCGACCTCCGTTACGGTCCGTGTCTCCGGATCGCGGATCTCCGCCAGTATCTGCCGTTCGATCCTGACATAGTTCGGATACGCACGGCTGATCTTTTCGATCACATGTTCGTCGGGAAGTTCGTCGGTATAGGTGACGTAGACATAATCGTCGCGGTCTGCGGCGTCAAGGACTTCGCGGGATATGAGACGGTCGATCGGTCCGACGATCTCTCGCACATCATGCAGCGGCGTCAGCGGAATCTCCTCGATGACGGTCGCATGCTTTTCATTCAGGGTGATCAGCGTGAGCGATTTGCGCTGATGTGCTTCGGACTTCGAGTATTTCAGAGGAGATCCGCTGTAGCGGACGGTTTCCGGCCCGATATGCTGCGGACCGTGCAGATGACCGAGTGCGACATAATCGAAGTTTTTGAAGATATCTGCTGAAATCTCTTCGATATCGCCGACGGACCCGATCTCTGATTCGGAAACGGCCGGGCGTTCGCTGCCGTTTACGACGAACTGGTGGGCGACGATGATGTTCCGGTCGTGCGGGTCGAGTTCGATGGAATCTACGACGGTCCGGATGGCATCGTCGAGTGTCTCGATGGGTGCGTCCGGGAAGAATTCCTTTACCCCCTGGACTCTGAGATTGGGAAGCAGATGGATATGGACGTGTCCGCAGGAATCATCGAGCGTGATGCAGGGAACGGTTCCGGTATAGCGGTCGGAGATATGGATATTGTGGAGCGAGAAGATCCTGCTGCCGTAGCTCAGGCGTTCGGCGGAATCGTGGTTGCCGTAGATGATGAAGGTGGCAATCCTGCGGAAGGCGAGTTCCGTCAGAAAATCCTCGAAGAGTGCGATGGCGTCGGCCGAAGGAGCACTGCGGTCGTAGACATCGCCTGCGATGAGCAGTGCATCGACGTGTTCCTTGTCGATGACGGAAAGGATCTGGTCGAGGATATGCTTCTGATCGTCTGTCAGGTCGCGTTCGCCGAGTCGTTTGCCGATATGGAGATCGGCGGTGTGCAGCAGTTTCATGGTGTGTCCGCTAGATACTATACAGATTGGTTCGGAAACCGTAAAATGGTACGGGTTCGCCACGGGCATGGATACGAATGGCGGAACAGGGCGGGCTTCTTTCCTTTCTGTCTGTCTCAGAGATACCGCTCGATATTCCAGAGAAGCGGCAGGGGTATTTCCTGTACGGTTCCTGTATCGTCGGTATGATGTGCGAGCGGTTGCAGACTGGTCCGCACGGCGATTTTAGGCCGGTATCGTTTCCGGTATTCGTGCAGGCTTTTCGCATGGGTGTTTTTTCCGGATTTGACCTCGATCGGTATGACATCAAGTCCATGCTGAAGCAGATAATCGATTTCGGCGGTGTTATTCGATTTCCAGAAACACAGAGAATCCGGGGTGAATGCATGGTTTGCTACCAGTTCGGTCAGAACGAAATTCTTGGCGAGCATTCCCCGCATATACGCGGATGATTCCGTAGTGTCGGTTATGGCAGATGCCGGGAATCCGGCAAGTATGCGCAGGATACCTACGTCCGCAAGATAGATCTTGAAATAGCTGCTGTCTGCATGGACGGTGAGCGGAATGAACGGCTGTTCGGTTTTTACCACCTTGTAGATGAGACCGGATGAAATCAGCCAGTAGAGTGCATCTTCCAGATCCCGTGCACGTGCGCCGCTCTTGATATGGGAAAAGACGAACTTCTGGTTGTCCCGGGCGAGCTGTCCGGGAATGCCATTCCAAATCTGCATGAGTTTCGGAAATTCTGATGACGGAGCATATTTGACGAAATCCTTTTCGTAATCCGCAATGATGGTTTCCAGGATTTTTTCGACGGTTGGAATATCGTGTGTGGCAATCCAGGAACTGACCGCTTCCGGCATTCCTCCCGTTATCAGATACTGCTGATAATATCCTTCCAGTTTCTTCTGGAACACGACCGGAACATCTTCTGCGGTTCTCAGTGCGGTATCGAGCAGTTCTTCCCCGTTGGCAAGCAGGAACTCTTCGAAATTCAGCGGATAGAGTGTCTCTATATCCACTTTGCCTACGGG
>DALTWN010000200.1 GCA_029987045.1 Methanocorpusculum sp. | reverse complement strand
TGTCCGGAAGCGGGCCGTTGTGAATGTATCCACAGGCAGGGCAAATCCACATTTCGTTTTCAGTCATATTTCTTAGTTCCTTTTTGTATCATATGAATGTTTTGAAACAGGATGTTCGGTCGTAGTTATTTCATTAGTTCCGGCAGTTTCTTTGCGGCTTCCGATTTCGTTTCCTGAATGATATCAGCAATGAATTCCTGTGATTCCTTGCCCTGCGGAAGCAGATATCCGGTTTCCCGCATAATATCTTCGGCAATCACCCGTGTGGAGCGTTCAAGCGCTTTTGCAAGACGTCCCGGCAGAATCGATGCGGAAAGTTCCACTTCGGTTTTCTTGCGTGCAAGTCCCCGCAGTGCGGCAATGACCGGTTCGGTGTGCGGTTGCTGCGTCGGATATACGTACGGCACCAGTGAAATGGCTCCCGATGCACAGGCTTTGGCACATGCGCCGCATCCGGTACACTTGGTGGCATCGATGATACTGTTTTCGGTATTGGTTGCGCCGGTCGGACAGACATAGAGACACAGGCATTCCTTCGAACACATGCGCAGATTTCTGAATGCGAACAGTTTCTTTTCTTCCGTCATGATCAGTCCTCCTCCTTGATTACTTCGAATCTCCACGGGGGAATGGAACATACCGGACATTTTTCTGGGGGATGTGTACCAATGGAGATGAATCCGCAGATTGGACAGACATAGATGTTCTGTCCTTTCAGCATGGCATCTCCTTCTGTCAGGTAACGGTCGAGAACTGCCTTCTGGCTCATGGTTCCTTTTCCGCCCCAGGTCAGGACCCGCAGTGCACCGCGGTCACCTGCGTTTTTCGCGATTTCGGTTACCTGCGGATAATCGGTATCGAGTTCGTCGCCGATAGCTACAGCCAGATTCTCGAATGATGCCTTTTCCGGTTTCTTTGCAGCGGACCGGTACTGCTCGCCAAGATCGAGCAGGATATCGCGTGCTTCGGTCTTGTGCTGTTTGTCGCAGCCGTTTGCAAGTTCGGTCAGGACGACGCTCTTTTCGATGGTGTTCAGACCGTCGATGGTATCAGCGACAGTTGCCAGTGCTGTTCGGGGTTTTTCTGCCGGTGCATCGGCACTTTTGAACATCGATTTTGGTGCGCCGCATAACGGACAGACCTCAGGTGGCTCCGCTCCTTCGTGGACGTAGCCACAGACTTGACAGATGAATTTTGTCATGGTGTATCAACTCTGGTTTTGGTAGTTTTCGCTCTCTTTGTATATATATCTAGATTTCAGGGACATGAATCCGCACTCCTTTTTTTGCGCCTCTTCTGCCCTGTTTTTTGACGAGTGTTCTGTTGTGGAAAATTAACGCATTTTTTGGCCGTATTTCGGGAAATAATGCCTGTTTTTCGGGCTAAATGAAGACGACGGATTTTTGCCCGTATTTTCGCGAAAACTCAACTAAAAATAGCCTGATTTTTTTCGTATTTTCCTATTTCGTCTATAGAATGAAGAGCTTTATATTGATTTGAACCAAATTATTATGTACACGAGAAAATCTCAAAAAACAGTATTGCTATCGTAGGGATGCTTGTCCTGCGAAACAACTGCAAACTAGGAGAAAAAACAACCAATGAATGATAACTATGATGCCTCTCACATTACGGTGTTAGAGGGGTTGGCACCGGTTCGTGAACGGCCGGCAATGTATATCGGAAGTACCGATACGCGTGGACTGCACCACCTCGTCTATGAGGTGGTCGACAACTCCATCGATGAAGCATTGGCCGGATTCTGTAAACACGTCCACATTGTCATCAACACAGATGGTTCAATCTCGATTGAAGATGATGGACGAGGAATTCCAGTCGACATGATGGAAAAACAGGGTAAGACGGCACTTGAAGTCGTCCTTACGGTTCTGCATGCCGGCGGTAAATTCGATAAGAACTCGTATCAGGTATCCGGTGGTCTGCACGGTGTCGGTATTTCCGTCGTGAATGCACTCGCTACCCGCCTGACAGCAGAAGTCTTCCGTAATGGAAACATCTACTCGATGGTCTTTTCCAAGGGCGGTATCGTCCGGAAGATGGAGTCCCGTCCGGAAAGCGATGCTGAGTTCGCCGACCGGATGCAGCGCATGGATGCTCCGAAGAATTCCCCGCGTGACAAGACCGGTACCCGGATTACCTTTATTCCGGATGGCAGTATCTTCGAGACTACGGAATTCGATTACGATATTCTGTCCCACCGGTTCCGTGAACTTGCGTACCTGAACAAGGGTGTGGAGATTCGTGTTGAAGACAAACGGTCCGGCGATTCTGCAACCTACTGCTTCGAAGGCGGACTTCGTGAATTCGTTCTGCATCTCAATGAAGGCAAGGAGATTCTGCACCAGGAACCGATTTACATCGACAAGTTCGATGCCGAGAACAAGGTCAATGTGGAAATCGCTCTGCAGTACAATACAACCTATAGTGAAACTCTCTATAC
>DALTWN010000199.1 GCA_029987045.1 Methanocorpusculum sp. | reverse complement strand
TCCCTTCACCACCGCCTGCGGACCCTGCGGGCAATGTCGCCGTACGCGACCAGGTTGAGGCGGAAAATCGTAAGAAAACTGAAAAATGGATATTAAAGAAGATGTTTGAGTTCTGAATAGAGCGGACCAATATCAACGGTCAATGTATTCCAGACTTCTTCAAGATCAATGGTTGCATAACAGTGAATCAGTTTGTCTCGCATTCCAGCCATGCTTTTCCAAGGGACTTCCGGATGAAGAGCACGATAATCATCATCAATTCCCTTTGCGGCTTCACCGATCAATTCAAGAGAACGGATAAAGGCATTCTGATACAAAGCACGCGTAAAAAACTCTTCTCTGGAAATATGTGCCAATCCTGACTGAATAAATTCAATCTGTTCAACCATATCCTGAATATATATCTGCGGATCCTTTCTCATCATGCGTCACCTGCAGCAACACGAGAAGAACCGCATTCAATACTATCCTGTTCTATGTAGCGAAGAAGCCGGGGTTTTACCCAGTTGAGAGGAACCAAATCGACAGAACGGCCAAGAAGTTTTTTAAGGTATTCTGCGAGTTCGACACTGAGAAAAATAGTGCCGAAACCACGAGATGAACGTGTATATGCTAAATCAATATCTGAAGCGGGTGTATCCTCGCCTCTTGCCACAGAACCAAACAGACTCAGTGTTTCGATGCCGAAACGGTCCCGTATCTCGGGCAGATGTGTTTCCAGCTTCTGCAGAACCTCCTCCTTGATACTGACATATGCGGACATGATGATACTTGTATGTATGTTTTTTATCTATATGGTAGTTTGCCCATTTCATATGAATCTTCATACCTAGGAAGAGGTGAACAAACGAATCCAGGAAAAAACCCGACATGAGAAATGACCAAATGGTCAATTTCTCATGTCGGTTTTTTTGCCGTCTTCAGAACAGTGGCAGTTTCTTCTTCTGACTGAATATGGCGGCAGCCAGGTAGACGGCAATGGCACACGGAACGATATTGAGCAGGAGCTGGACGAACTGTATCTGGATCAATCCCGATGCCGACTGCGAAGATATCGCCGAGATGCCGTAGATGATGTACATCAGTGCGGGGAGCAGGTACGACGGTTTCCGTAATACGGAAAGAAGTCCGAATACCATCAGCAGTATTCCCACGACATAGAAGATCGGACCGTTTCCGGTAAGCGTGAGTGACAGCGTGAAGGCGATGCCGAGGAATATGCCGCCGGTGAACCAGCTTTTTCCCACGAAGATCATCAGCAGACCGATGATGGCCTGGATAATGATGCATATGATCGTAATATTGATCTGATGGTTGTAGCTGATGGCTGATGTTCCCGTGGCATAGAGAAGAACCCACTGGAACATACTGAACGCGAAGAAGAGGTACCCGATCATGGCACCGCTCTTCCTGAAATCGATGGAATCATTCGCGGTAAGCAGTTTCGTCAGACGCAATTTCGGCATCTGTCCGAAGGAAATCACACCCGTTATGAAGAGGAGGATGGCCAGCACCAGAGAAAGCACGATGAGCGTTACGTGCGGTTCGAGTGCGGATAGAATATAGAATATCCCCAGAAACAGATACAGGGTGGACATCAGGTATTTCTTCTTCTCAACGGAAAGGAGGGTGATACCGGCGATGATCAGCATGAATATACCCATTGTTATCTTCATGGGGCCAAAATCGAAGATCGTGACGAACAATGCCAGCGTGGCTGCCGTGATGATGAACATTATCCCGTTGAAATCCCGGTTGCGCAGGATGATCAGAAGGATGCCGATAAGGAGCAGGAAGAGTGAACAGCAGAGGATGAACGGATCATAGGCCACGATGAGCAGATCGGGATTCGACTGATTCAGCATGGAGAAGAAGAACGCTAAGATACAGCTACCGACGATGAAATACCCAAGGGCAGAGAGGGTGTTGCGGATATCATGGGGTGTACGGTTCTGGATATCGGACATGGATGATGCTGCGGCACGTTGATAGATGACGCTTTCGGATACAGCAAGATAGACACCGGGGACGAGGAGCAGCAGAGCGACGATGAAACCGATGGTCGGCGTTTCCTGGAAGATAATGAGCGATAGCAACGCCGCAAGGAACGGTGAGAATCCTGCAATCGCCGTGGGCAGTGCGGCACCGAGTTTCCGTGTTGCCAGGACATAGAAGAGATTGCCGAGACCATAGGTTGCGAATCCGACGAGAAGCATGAAGATGATGGTCGAGAATGCAGGGATACCTTCACCAAGAATCAGGGAAAGTATGAGTGCGATGACGCCGATGCCAAGGCCGCGGATGGCAAGAATCTTATACGGGTTCGCAAAGGAGAGTTTGCAGTAGAGGTTATTGGAGATACCGAAACAGACACAGGAGGCAAGCGCAAGGAAAATCCCGGGGGAAAAGATGAATCTCTCCAGGTCGCCTGCAGTGATGGTGATACAGCCGAGAGTGATGAGAACGATGGCGACGCC
>DALTWN010000198.1 GCA_029987045.1 Methanocorpusculum sp. | reverse complement strand
GTAGATCTGGGGGTGGGGGGGAAGAAGGAAGGCGAATGGGTCCGATGAGGGGGCTGAACCCGCATGGATGCCGATACGCACCGTGCGGTCGGAGAACACCGCGATGTCACCGCCGTTGTCGACGAGACCGAACGATGCGCCGTTCTTCTGCATGGCTTCCGTTCCCGCCCACGCGATCGCGGCCGCGACCGCCGCCATCGGCCCGACGCCTGCGGCAGATCCGGCATCCGCCATCCGGCGCACGACAAGCGGCGCAGAAGAAGGAACGGCGACCGGGTCGTAGGTCACCTGGAAAAAAGGATCCGATGAAATGTAGGATTCGAGGTCGGCACGGGCGGCAAGCATGGCGTCCCGTGCGACGGCGATATCCTCGGATCTATCCGCGAGGATCGTCGTTATGGTTTCACGACAGGCGAAATGTTCGCGGATCATTTACGGACGGTCAATGCCCGCTGCGGACAGAACTCCGCACAGCGGCCGCAGAGGACACAGCGGTCCGGATTGACGACCAGTTTCCAGGTCTCGTCGAACGAGAACACCTGTTTCATGCACAGGCTGATGCACAGACCGCAGTCGACGCATTCCTGCTCGTTGTAGACGACCGATTTCTCCTGGACATGGGCGGAGATTCCGTGTTTCTTCAGCGCGTCGGCGAACGTCTGCGCATCCTTGTCGTCGACCGCAAGAAGGACCCAGCCTTCCTCGCCTTCGATCATCGCCCGTTCGATTCCCACCGGAATACCGGTCTCGAGGACCGCCTTGGAGATCGCGGGTTCCTGGACCATGTCGCGGCCGAACTCTACCAGGAGCTTCATATCTTGCCCCTCCTGACCACCAGGTCGCCCAGATCGTACGAATTGAGCAGACCCTTGACATGCCGCTCAGCGTCGACGACCACGAGCGCTCCGATATTGTTCTGCTGCAGCGAATGGGCCGCAAGGTCGATCGGCGCATCCGGCGTGATCGTGAACACGTTCTTCACCATGATGTCGGAGACCATGGAATCCTGGGCGTCGATCGCGAACGCACGGGACACGTCGTAGGTCGTGACGATGCCGATCAGACGGTTCTGGGCGTCGATGACCGGCAGATGGTTGGTCTCGCCGGTAAGCAGGCGTTTTGCGGCTTCCTTGACCGTCTCTTCGCCCGTGATGGTGACGAACTTCCTGACCATCAGATCGTTGACATGGACCATGTATCCTTTTTCAGCCATCGGTTTGTTGATCTTCCTGCTGTCGATCGGACGGGTCGCGGCACCCATCAGGAACGTACCCTTCTCGATTCTCGCTTTCAGTTCGTTCGCGACTTCACGCGCCTTGCGGTAACTGGACAGCGGCGATGTCCGGATCTCTTCGCCGTCGATCTCGACCGACCCGCTCTTGAGTTCGGCATAACTAACCGTGCGGATGGTCGGCCGGTTCCGGAACGGCGTGCCGTAATCGACGATATCCGTCATGAGATCCTCGTCACGGACCGCGGTGTTCCTGACGATATCTTCGTTCAGGACCGGAATCGGAACGCCCACACCGACATACATGGTGACACCGTATCCGGTCATCGTCGCCGCACGGATGAAATCGGGCGACATATCCTTCATATTGCCGGACGTCATCAGGGTACCGTATCCGACACCCGGCGAACTCTGGGTACCTTCGCCGACGATGATACCGTTCGCACCGCCGAGGAAGATCGGCGTGCCGGAACCGATGACAGCGAAATGCGGATCGTTCGGCAGGGGAGACAGAGCGCCTGCTCCCGAGAAGGTCACGTTCCGGTGTCCCGGAAGAAGACATCCCATATAGGTCCGGACCGCACGGTGACCCATGTTCGTCGCCGCACTGTAACACTGATAGGAGTTGCGCGGATTGACCATGACCGCCTGATTGAGCTCGTCAAGCGTGAATTCATTGGTGATCGACCGGCGGGGATAACAGTCGGTACCTTTTCCGGTCGCCCGGAGTTCGATGGTCTTGCCGGAGATGAAATCCTCGATGACATGTGCACCGCCGTAATCCGCATGACGGGTCTCGGACTCTGCCGTGGCACCGAGATAACAGTCGACCGCCGCAAGACCCGCGTGCGCCTCGACGTCGTTCAGATACATCTTCTCCATCCGGATCGGAATCTCCGCGTGACCAAAGTTCAGGAACACGCCCGAAGAACACATGGCTCCGAACGTACCGGTAGTCACGACATCCACTTCCCTGAGGGCCCCCGCGACGCCCAGTTCATCGACAATATCGGGCATCTCTTCTGCGGTTACCGTACGAACGCTTCCATCACGAATGCGCTCATTAATTTCGTTGATGGATTTTTCCATAATATGTAATATAATGCGTTTTTTCTATATAAACGAAATGATACCACTGAGAGAAAACGGCACTATCGTTTCAGGGATAGGGAAATATTTGGATGAAAAAAGAATGAGAGACGGATCTCTCTCGTTTTCCAGGGGATGGTTATTTTCTCAGTCTCAGCAGGACTGC
>DALTWN010000015.1 GCA_029987045.1 Methanocorpusculum sp. | reverse complement strand
TCTTCTCCTGTCGTGTCGACCACAGGGTATTTTATACCTGGGATAGATGTATAAAATGCATTTCCGGCATGGTCGCGGATTGACCTGTACCATGCCCACATATCATCCAGATATACCCAGTGAAACCATAATGACCGCATACCGAAATCCATCAATAACCCATTTCGATGCAACCCCTGAAGATTGCAGAACGCTCTATTCGATTGTCCAGTACGGTGCACGCCATGCAGGCGATCCGCGGGCGGAAGCCATTCTCTATTACGGCACCCGTATCCTCTATCCGGAACTTCTCCAGACCATCGATGAAATCGCCGCAGGTCTGTGTGAACTCGGGGTCAAAAAAGGCGATTTCGTCACCATATTTCTCCCGAACATCCCGCAATGCGTCATCGCCGTCTATGCTGTCAACCGTCTTGGCGCCATCTGCAATCTTGTCCACCCCTTGTCTTCAAAACTCGAACTTGAACACTGTGTCAGTATAACAAAAAGCAGATTCATCCTTGCATTCGAAGGAAACGAAGGAAACTGTGTCGGTCTTGGAACCAAGATCATCAGATGCAGGACCCCGACCTATTTCCCGAATACCCCCAAGGGAATCCTGATGACAAGAATATTCAACCATTCTGTCAGAAAAGCACGGAAAGCCTTCGATGCAGTCGAATGGACGGCACTCAGAAAAGCAGGTCAGGAATATCTCAAGTCAAAACCTCTGCCGGAAGATACCGGTAAACCGGAAGATATCGCTGCCGTCATGTACACCGGCGGAACGACCGGGGACTCGAAAGGCGTACTGCTGTCCAACAGAGCACTGAACGCCTGTGCGACCAATATGATGGACACCATCTTTGAAGGAACGGCTCATATCGGGGTGGGATTCCTTTCAGCCCTTCCGGTCTTCCATGCCTTTGGCTACACCCTTGTCATCCACCTTCCGTTACTCGGCGGAATGCGTATTATCCTGCTACCGAAATTCGATGCGAAACTCTGTGCAAAACTGATTCTCAAGGAGAAAATAGAAACCATCCCCTGTGTTCCGACCATGTTCGAACGGATGTATCCCTACCTTAAGCACACGACCCTGCCATTTGTCCGCAACATCGCGGCAGGTGGGGACCAAGTCTCTAGGGAACTTGCAGATAAATATAACAGGATCCTCACCAACACCAGGTTCAGAACCGGATACGGGCTGACCGAAGCCTGCGGATGCTGTATTCTGGAAGACGGGAATTACACCAGTCATCCAGAAGGCTGTATCGGCAAACCAATGAACAATAACGATATCTGCCTTACGATACCGGGAACCACCACGGTCATCCCCGATACCGAGGAAGGAGAACTCTGTATCCATTCACCAAGCCTCATGTCCGGATACTATAACAATCCGGAAGCTACGGATGCGGTCCTTAAAATGCATGACGACGGCCTCATGTGGGTACATACCGGCGATGTCGCAACCATCGATGCAGAACGCAATGTTCTCTTCAGATCACGGCATAAACGCATGATCAAGGTCAACGGATTCAACGTCTATCCGAACGTCGTTGAAGTCGCCATGGGCAACTGTCCGGTCATCAAGGAGGTCTGTGCGGTAGGTATGAACTACAAGACCGACAAACGTATCCGCCTCTTTGTCACTCTGATGGACCCGACCATGAACCATAAGGATGCAAAAGCCGCTATCATGGACTATGCACTCGATCACCTCAACCGCTGGAGCTGTCCGAAAGAGATCGTCATCAGGGACGTCATGCCGCTGACCAAGATGAACAAGATCGACTACAAGGTCCTGGAAGAACTGGATTAAGAATATGAAACAGACCGGTATCATTGCGATCTGCTGCATGACACTGCTTGTCATCGGCAGTCTGTTTGCCGCAGGCTGTGTATCTTCCCCCGAACCGTCTGCAGGAATCAGTGACACGGACATTATCGGAACATGGACCGTGAGCGGTACGTTTATTGCGAACGGAGAACTCTGCAATGCCGCATTCACGTTCAACGCCGACGGTACCGGACTGCGTGAACTCATAGTCCCCGCTACCGGCAATACCATTTCTGCAGAAAATCTTACCTGGGAACGAACCGGCGAATTCGATAATCTGAAGATCAGCTATGAAGACGGACTGGAAGAAATCATGTCGCTCGGCTGGCTGAAAGGAACCTGGTAACACATAGCTATTTTTCAAAAAAGGTATTTGGGTATCTCTCAGAGAACTGAGAAGAAAGATACACCGTTACTGTGTACCTTCGTTCTTGATACCGTCGATTTCCTTGGTGAGTGCTGCCGAGAAGCTGCCGATGAGTTTACGGAGCTTGAGAACCTCGGCCTGGGATGCATCATACTTGGTCGTGAGCTCGGCATATGCCTTCTTGAGAGCCAGCAGTTCAGCAAGCAGGTCGTCATAGTTCGCCTGCAAACTATTCAGCTTGCCATTGGTCTGTTTATGGGCTTCGAGTTCTTTTGCATACTTTTCATTAAGTGCAGCAAGATCCTTGGTTGTTGCATCGTGAGCTTTTGTAAGGTTTGCAAGAGTCTCCTTGTCCTTCCGGGAAATGCCGGAAAGAGTCGTGTGTTCGGCGGTAAGTGCGGCAAGTCTCTTTTCAAGATCCGCAATGGATGCCTGAGACTGCTGATACTCACTGGTAAGGTTTGCAAGAGTCTCCTTGTCTTTTATGGAAATGCCGGAAAGAGTCGTGTGCTCGGCAGTAAGGGCGGCAAGTCTCTTTTCAAGATCCGCAATGGATGTCTGGGCATTCTGATAGTTGTTCGTCAGGGTTGCCAGAGTCTCCTTATCCTTCCGAGAAACCTCGGATAGGTTTGCATGTTCTGCAAGAAGGGTTTCGTGATCTGCAGTAAGAGTCGCATGTTCGGCGGTAAGACGTGCAAGTTTTTCCTCAAGGTCTGCGATGGATTCCCTGGCATTCCTGTACTCATTTGTCAGGGTTGCAATCCGTTCCTGTTCCGCCCTGGATAAATCAGAAAGTCTCACATTCTCCGCAGCAAGAGCGGCGAGTTTTGTCTCCAGAGATGAAAGGGAAAGTTCAGCAGTATGATATGCATTCACCAGATATGCAAGCTGTTTCTTATCAGCGGACGACACAGCGTTCAGCTGCCGGTATGCCGTTTCAAGTTCAGCAAACCGTTTCTTCAACGCATCAAGTTCTTCGGCAAACTGCGTTTTCTGCTGACTTTCCAGCGACAGGGAAACCTGAGCAGCATGCAGAAGATCGGATTGTACCCTGAAATCCTTGGTTAATGCGTTGAACTTTGCCTGAAGATCGGCCAATTCTTTTTTGGAAACACTATGGTTGGCAATCTCGCGGGCAAGATTCTGTGCCGTTTCAGACTGCTGTTTCTGGAGATTGGCATATCCCGTCTTCAGTTCGTTCTGGGCTTTCAGCAGTTTTTCGTATTCACCCTGAAGATCCTGATGATTCTTCGTCAGTTCATTGAAGGAAGACGTAAGCTGTTCATGCTCGACGGTCAGGTCCTGATATTTTTCGGTCAGCTGAGCCAGTTCATCACGGGTCGTGGAGAGCGTTGCAAGCGTCTGTTCATGGTCACGCTGCAGGGATGCAAGCTGTGCTTCCACCGCGGAAAGCTTTGAAGCAGTGGCGTTGTAATTCGTTTCAAGTGCTGCACGACGTTCCTTCACCTCGCCGAGTTCCGCAGATGTCGCTGCCAGAGTGGCGGTACATGCATCCAGTTCACCGCGTACGGCTGCAAGTTCTTCAAGTAACTTCTGATATTCTGCAGAAAGCTGCAGATATTTCGCATTCTCATTCCGATAGTCTTCCTGGCTCTGTTTGAGCTGACGGACCGTACGGTTGTACTGTGCCTTCAGCTTGCGGTGTTCCGTAGCAAGTTCTCGATATTTGACAAGGAATGCCTCATACTCATCCTTGATATCATTGTACATCTTGATGCGGATACACTCGAATCCGCAGGCAAAAGTGTCTCCTTCATTCTTGAAGAAATTCGGAGGATAGAACATCTTTGCACAGATGTAGATACGTTCAAGGATACACTTGGCTTTCCAAGGACTTTTCGGACGCTTTACCCGTTTTTTCCTGCCAGTATCTACTGACAATTCGGCATCGAGTTCTTCGGATCCGGCCTCGTCCAGACCGGCATCTTCAGTAACCAGTTTTTCTTCTTCTGTCTCAGACATTATACACCTACTGTATGACCAGACAGCGTCATACATACACACGGACAGCAGATACGTTCATCGAGAGATATCACTGTCGGATAATCAGTTATTCGTGCAGAAAAAATAAAAACATTTTCGTTTGATTTATTGATATATATGTTGAAATATGGAGATAAAAACAGTGAAAAATCAATTATTTTACAAATATTCGACAAAAACAATAGCATTTTCAAAAATATGCAGGATGACGGACGGTATGGTCATGGATATCTGAATCTTTAAGATGCTGAAAACAGCACCTATATTCAATTATATGGCAGTACGTGGCAGATACATCCTGGCGGCAGCAGTTCTTCTTGTTCTCTGCATGATACCGGCAGTCGCAGCCGAATCCGTCTGGCTCGACACCGCAGACATTTCGGGATCCGTACCGGATACATCGATTGTCTCTCAGAAGAACGAGGGGATTCTGCCGGACGGCTGTTTCCACACGTTCACGCTTGCCTTTCCCGCGACCCGGGTTGAAGATATCAACAATGTGGCTACCGTCACCTTCCGAATACCCGAATCGTTCCTGAAAGAACACGGATCTGATGTGACGGACGTCATTCTCTACGGACGTATCCAAAGAGACGGGAAACCGTTCTGGGATGGTAAACCGACCACCGATCTCGATACGGAAAACGGCTATGCCGTCTATGAAGCAGGAATCACCGCTTCCGGCGAGTATGCCATCAGTTTCAGGAAAGGCGCCGCAATAGATGCAAACGTGATTCCTACAATATGCTATGGCGACCCGATATCCGCATCAGCACCGGTACAGACACCGGTTCCGATTGCTGGTATTCTTGCGGGCATTGGAGCAGCAGTAGCAGTGTTTACTGCACGAAAACAGTAATCCGTTCTTTTTTTCACGCGGTTCAATACTTACGGATGGAACGGACACCGGTCCTGCAGACATTCATGGTTCAATGCCGAGAAAGTACAGGCGATACGTTCCGGAATATCCAGATGGACAGACAACTCACGTTCAAGAAATGCGGCGGTTGTCTGCATGGCAACAAACGTATCCCGCTTGCAGCACCGCGGGCCGCCAAGTTCCGCGATGGCAGACAGACATGCTGCAGTCAGCCGCATGCCGCGTGCCCAGTTCTCATCTGAAAGCGGGGTGGTTCCGAGCGCCACCGATAGAAAGATGCCGGCAGACAACGCAGCACCGCATGATCCGGCATATCCGCAGAATCCCCCAGGGATTTTGGAACCACGGGCCTGAATCATATCAAGAGCACGGGCACGGTCGATTGTTCCTCCGGCATTCGCATATGCCGCCAGAAGGGCCGAGCCTACCAGCACATGATGTTCAGGTCCATGCATATGGATTGCCGGAGACTGCATGATCAAATCGGCAATCTCGATTGGATTGGTGGATGATGTATGCAGACAGACATGCCTGATAACAGCATAGGCAGGAGATGCATGGCATTCATCACAGACATAATGGCCGTTCCTGCACCGTACCGTACTCTGAAATTCACGGCCACAGATACTGCATTCCATTGATTCGGCGGTCTCAAGATATTCAAGCGGTTCACCGCAGAGCAGACATCCGGTTTTTTCTGTCATCTTACTCCTTCTTCAGAACGTCGTGATCGACCATTTCCAGTTTATCGGCGACATGGACCAGGTCGACCGGGACTGCAACCATATTGAGCGCGGTGCTGATGAAATCAAGCAGAATCTCAAGAACAACGGCGATACCGATAGCTTCCACCGGAAGACCGAGCTGCAGGAACAGAATGGAATAACAGGCGATACCTCCTCCGGGCACCGGCGGAACTGCCAGAGCAAGCAGACCGGAAGAGATGATGGCAATCACGATCCAGGAAATGGTGATCGTGATGCCGAAATAGTTCGCCATGAACAGACACACACAGAAAAAGGTCACTGCATGCCCCGGACGGGAGAATGCCGTTCCCAGCGGGACACCGAAATTGACCAGCCGTTTTGCGATACCGAGCCGTTTCTCACAGCAGTGCATGTTGGTCGAGAATGTCGCTGCAGACGATGCGGTACTCAGTGCTACCAGGAACGAAGGAGCGAATTTGCGAATCAGCGTCTTCGGTGACAGTTTCTGGAAAATCGTGACCTCTCCGCCCATCAGGATCAGGTTCGCAATCACCGACAGCAGCAGGATGACAAAGAGAATCGCGAACTCGCCGATATTGTTCAGTGTATCCGAGAGCATCAGATTGAGAACACTGATGAAAACCAGGAACGGCAGGAATGCGGTAATCCATTCCATCACCAGCTGGATGATGCTGTTTGCCTGAGACACGAGCTGCACGATCGACGGAATCTTCTTGTTGAGCGTGAGCATGGCAAGTCCGAAGACGATAGCAAGGAAGATCAGCTGCAGGGTGTTTCCGCTCGTGAACGGCGTGAACAGATTGTCCGGGGCGATACCCAGGAGCATGTTCCAGATAGAGACGAATTCGGTCGTTCCCGACATGTCGCCGGAAACCGCAATCGGGAAGAACGGCAGGGATACCAGGGCACAGATGAACAGCGTGAAGTAGATACGGCCGAAGTACCGGGCAATGACCTTTTTTCCGATACGGCCAAGCGTAGCGGTATCACCGATACTATAGATACCCCACACGAGCGAGAGGAACATCATCGGCAGTGCCGCGGCGACCAGAATGCCTATCAGGGTATTGAACAGCGGTGTGACGATGATTGTCCCGAAATCGAGACGCATCTGGTCCGGCAGGAGATGACAGAGCAGACCGACCACGACGCCGAAGAAGATTGCGATACCAAGGAAAATCAGCGGATTCTTTTTCGTCCGCTTGGGCATGATGGTGATCTGGTTTTCACCGTTGGTGTAATGGTACGACGGAACCAGACCCATGTTCGCGAGCAGAGTCTGTACCGAGTTTCCGCCGCTTAGGACACAGTCACCTTCGCCGCCGAACGGATTGACTTTCTGGCCCGGAGCCGTCAGGGTGATATACTGTCTGCGGAGTTTGGTTCCCGAACGGAACACACATTCCGCATTCTCGCCCAGTCCTTCGAGCCAGCGGCCGAGTACCGTCCTGACTGCATCGTTCAGCCGTTCCGCATCGTAGGCATTGATCTTTTCCTCTTTCAGCGTCTGAGCGGTAAGCAGACTGATTTCACTTACACTCTCCGCCGATAACCGGAATGTCCTGCTGGTAGCCATACCTTATAACTTCTGTATTGTTTACATCTCCAAAACGATAATAGATACTGTCCGGAACAGTCCCCATACCATAAGCATTTATTCAAGACTGCCTATAGATACTAGTACGTATGTCTCTACTTGATACTGCCGAGAAGATTAAGAGTATGGAAATCAGGGGTGCCGGAAAGATCGCACGGTCTGCCGCAGCTGCACTCCGTGACCATGCGCTGGAACACCGGCACCTGAATCTCCCCGAGTTCATCACGGAGATGAACAGAGGAGCGGAAATCCTGGTCGCAACCCGGCCCACTGCGGTGTCTCTCCCGAATGCGGTACGCATCACTATCCGCGGTCTGAAATCCGCGACATCGACCGAAGACGCGGTCCGCGACGTCGTCGACCGGGCGGATACGTTCATCCGGAAAGCGGAATCGGCTCTGGACACCATCGCGGAGATCTGTGCCGCACGCATCAATGACGGCGATACGATCATGACCCACTGCAACTCGAAAGCGGCACTTGCCGGCATCATCCGGGCGAAGGAGCAGGGAAAGGACATCAAGGTCATCGCGACCGAGGTCCGGCCGTGGAACCAGGGTCTGCTGACCATACAGACGCTCAACGAGCATAAGATTCCAACCACCTACATTGTCGATTCTGCCGTCCGCTATTTCATGCCGAAAGCCGATCTCGTCATCGTCGGTGCGGATGCGATCACGAGCAACGGAGCGGTGATCAACAAGATCGGAACCTCGCAGCTCGCTGCAGCCGCACACAACGCCCGCAAGAACTTCATCGTGGCTGCGGAAACATTCAAGTTCGCTCCGCAGACCATGGCAGGAACACGTATCGAGATCGAGGAACGGCCGACCGCGGAAATACTGCCTGACGAAATCGCCAGGGAACTGCCCTATGTCACGATCCGGAACCCGGTGTTCGACGTGACGCCCGCCGGATACGTCGATCTCATTGCAACCGAAGAAGGAGCGATGCCGCCGCAGCTCGCCTATTTCATCATCAAAGAACATCTCGGATGGGAGGCATCAGAATTATGAAAGACCTTATTGCAACCTACTACTACCGCCCGAAACAGGGAGTGACCGCAGAATTCGCAGCACATGCCATCTGCGAAGAACAGACCACCGGAACCTGGACCGACCTGTCGACCGTCAACGACCGGACCGCCTATGTCCATGCACTCGACGGCGAAGTCCTCGACATAAAACCGGCAGATGCCGGAGGATACTTCACCCGTATCAGATACCCGTACGAGATCTTCGAACCGGGCAACATCCCGCAGTACCTGTCGGTCATCGCCGGCAACCTGTTCGGACTCGGCAAACTGGAAGCAGTCAGACTCACCGACATGGAGATGCCGCGTGAACTGATGGGATGCGGCCCGAAGTTCGGTATCGAAGGCGTGCGCAGACTGGTGGGTACCGAAACCAGCAGACGTCCGCATGTCGGAACCATCATCAAACCGAAAGTGGGTCTGAATCCGAAGGACACGGCAGAAGTGGCGTATCAGGCGGCAATCGGCGGCCTCGATCTCATCAAGGACGACGAGACACTGACGAACCAGGCATTCTGTCCGCTGCAGGAACGTCTTTCCCTCGTCATGGACGCCCTGGACAAGGCAAAGGACGAGACCGGAAAACAGGTCCTGTATGCGGTCAATGTCACGACCGGCGGCGACAGGATCGTGGAAACCGCACATGCAGCGGTCAAGGCCGGTGCCAACATGCTGATGGTCGATGTCCTGACTGCAGGATTTTCTGCAATCCAGGCACTCGCCGAGGATCCGTTCATCACCGTTCCGATCCACGTCCACCGCACCATGCACGGAGCACTTACCAGAAACCCGCAGCACGGTATCGCCATGCGTCCGATCGCCATCCTTGTCCGGTCTGCCGGCGGCGACCAGTTGCATACCGGAACGGTCTCCGGCAAGATGGGCGGAAAAGCCGACGAAGTTCTTGGAGACAACCGTGAGATCACGAAGAAGATCGAGGGAATAAAACCCGTCTTCCCGGTCGCATCCGGCGGTCTGCATCCCGGAAAAGCCGCCGCGGAAATCGCGAAACTCGGCACCGATATCGTACTGCAGGCAGGCGGCGGAATCCACGGTCATCCGGACGGAACGGCAGCCGGAGCACGTGCGTTCGTACAGGCGGCCGAAGCCGCGGTCAAGGGCATTCCCGCAAAGGAATACGCAAAGACCCACCAGGAACTCGCCAAAGCGCTCGCCAAATGGGGCGACGCATAATCAATTCTTTTTTTCCGGCAGAATCCGCGAAAATCCGCCGAACTGACCGTGTTCCATCCATCCTGGAAAAACACATATCATTATTCATTACGGCGACCAATATAGTAACATGGAATCATCCCCGGATATCTGGATAGAAAAATACCGTCCACGGAAACTGGACGAGGTTGTCGGTCAGAAGGAGATCGTCGACCGCCTGAAACTCTATGCATCATCTAAAAGTCTGCCGCATCTTCTCTTCACCGGTTCCGCCGGTATCGGCAAGACCACCTGTGCCGTAGCGCTTGCACGCGAGATGTTCGGCGATACCTGGAGCATGAACTTCAGAGAACTCAATGCATCCGATGAACGCGGTATCGATGTGGTCAGGACGCAGATCAAGCAGTTCGCCCGCACCTCTCCGCTCGGCGATGCCGAGTTCAAGGTCCTGTTCCTCGACGAAGCCGATGCCCTCACCAACGATGCACAGGCTGCTCTTCGCCGTACCATGGAGAACTATGCAGAGACCTGCCGGTTCATCCTGTCCTGCAACTATTCATCCAAGATCATCGATCCGATCCAGAGCCGGTGTGCAATCTACCGGTTCAAACCGCTTACCCGGGAAGCGGTACACGAACAGATGGATGTGATTGCCAAGAACGAAGGAATCACCCTGGATGAAGAAGCATACGCCGCAATATATTATGTCGCACAGGGCGATATGCGAAAAGCCATCAATGCGTTGCAGGGAGCGGCCATCGTTTCACCTGCCGTGACCGCCGCCAATGTCTACGCCGTCACCTCGACCGCGAATCCGGCAGAGATCGCCGACCTGATGGAAGTCGTACTGGCAGGCGATTTCGAGACCGCAGTCCGGATGCTCTCCCACCTGATGTACGACAAGGGAATCGCACCGAACGAGCTCCTGAACCAGCTCTACCGGTTCGTCTCCACCTCGGCAGACCTGGACCGCAAACGCAAAGCGGATTTCATCGACGCCATCGGAGAAACCGATTTCCGCCTGAGCGAAGGAGCGAATCCGGATATCCAGATGGATGCGCTCATCGCTCGGTTCGTCGCAAAAATCTCAGAATAAATTATGAATCCGGGGGACGAATCCCCCATTTTTTAAAAAACTGTTTTCAACACGTTTTGTCTGCAGGCATCTCGACGGTATACGTGACCGTGCCGTCTGCCGACTCTTCGCGTGCGGCGATGAGTCCCGCACGGATTCCCGATGATGCAACCGCTGCCGTCGCCGGGATGATGCCTGATTTCACTGCCGTAACGACACTGACTTTCGCTCCGGTCTTCAGTCCGGCGATTGCTGCTCTGCGCAGGGCCCCCGATACGCCGCAAGTGAATACGGATTTCGCTCCGGTCTTTGCACCGGATACGATGCCTGCCGGAACACCGGCCTTTACTCCGGCAATCGCCGCATATTTCATGTCGATGAAGGCAGGGGATTCCATGCCGGCTTTTACCCCCGACTGGATTCCGCGTTTTATTCTCGTTGCATTGATTCCTGCAAGTGTTTCTGGTCTCATTGTATCCTCCGATTCCTTATACTATTCATATAGAGGTCATAGGATAAATGATTTGTTTATAGCCTGTGGAATGCCGTCTGTATCATCAGGCTACAATGCCTGCGGGATGCTCAGGCACCCTGTTCCAGGATGTGTTTTCGCGAATCGAGGTTTGCCAGGTAATCC
>DALTWN010000197.1 GCA_029987045.1 Methanocorpusculum sp. | reverse complement strand
TCTTCAGTGCGAAATCGCAGTCGTATCGTGAGATTGCGCAGGATGAACTTGAATCTTCGATGCAGTTCCTGGAAATCATTGCCGAGGTCTATGTGACGCTCTTTGTCGCCGGTCCGATTGCTCTCATGATTATGCTGGTCGCTCAGAGTCTGTCAGGAACCATTACCATAGGCAACCTCATGCCGATTATGTTCATCGGGCTGCCGATAGGTGCGATTGCCATTATTTCCATTCTGTATTTCATGCTTCCCCAGAACAATCTCTCCATATCGAAGAAAGAGATTCATGGTTCGGAATTTTCACCGGATATCATCGGTTCAGGCAATCGAGAAGTCAATGTTGCGTTTGAAAAGAAGCTCAAACTGATCAAAAGTACCCAGAAACTCAAGAGAATCCTGCGCCATCCGATGATGGCATACAGCTCGAACTATTATGTTCCGACGGGATGCGGCATATTCCTCGCATTGCTTGTCTTCCTGTTGTGGAATGCCAAGGTATTGCCGTCGCTGTTCCACTCGAGTTCTTTTCTTCTGCTGATATGTCTGGAAATCATTGCATTCATGCTCCCTATCGCAATCGCGTATGAAATCCGTAGCAGATATGTCACCCGTGTCGAACGTCAGCTTCCGGAATTCCTGCGTGAAATTTCTGACATGCGTGATATCGGTATGACCCTGCAGGGTGCTATCGTCCTGATTGCAAAAAGCAAGTCGGGAGTGTTATCTTCAGAATTGAGACTGGTTTCAAAAGAACTTGACTACGGGTCGTCTCTCTCCAGTGCGCTGGTTCGCATGGAGAATCGTATCGGTGTCACCAATGTGAAACGTGCTGTGTCCCTGCTAGTCCGTGCATCGGAAGTCACGGATTATATCCGTGAAATCCTGGCGATTGCCGTCGGTGATCTGAACCATTATCTCAAGATGAAGAGCAAGCGGTTCTCTGCAGCGTTCGCCTATGTCGCGATTGTCTACATATCGTTCGGTATCTTCCTGTTTACAGCCTATATCATTCTCAATCAGTTCATCAATGCATTCACGACGATGAATGTCACGTTCAATCTTGCCGGCAGTACGCAGGATATGTTCATCGTGTCTGTGATTCTGGCGTCATTTTCAGGCATCATGGCGGGTCAGATGTCTGCGAACTCACCGCTTGCCGGGTTCAAGCATTCCATCATCATGCTGGTGCTGACGATTATTCTTTTCATTTTCATTATCTGAGGTCAATCATGAAACAGAATCATTCCAAGAAAACCATGAACAAATCCCTGAAAGAAGATGATGCGGTATCCAGTGTCGTCGGAGAGATGCTTCTCCTGGGAATCGGTGTTGTTCTTGTAGCGGTGTTTGCGGTGACGCTCATGGGTCTGCTCCCCGGTGAACGTGATGATTATGTCGATGTGGTAATGAATGCGAACACCTCGACACATGTCATCGAATTATGGCATAAAGGCGGAGATCCGATCAGCAACAGTTCGTTGCAGGTACTGGTGTACCATACAAGCGATCCGGGAACCCCGGTTCGTCCGGCTCATCTGGTGCTGAACAGTACCGGTGCTCCCTCTCAGCTCTTCGATATCGGCAGCTGTTGCCGGATAACCGTCGACACTCTGTTGCCGGGTGATCAGGTGCGGCTGACGACCGGAAAAACGATTATTTATTCAGGTGAGGTCCAGTAATCATGTGTCCAGTACAGAAACGAACGCTAGAAAAAGATGATGCGGTGGCCAATGTCGTCGTGATGCTGCTGATTCTTTCCGTCATCGTCATTGCATTTGCAGTTATCGTGGGGGTCTATCTTCCCTCGCTGAAAGAGACCGCAGAGCTGCAGCACTCTGCCGATGTCAAAGAAGCATTTTTGAAGTTTTCTGCCGACGTTGATGCAACCTATGCCCGCGCTCAGCCGGGAGTCTATTCGCAGGTATTTTCGCTCGGTGGCGGCGACATCCAGTTCTCGACCGCGAAATCCGCGGGAACCGTCGAGGCAGGGACGGAACTTCTGAACGGCACATCTCCGGTATTCACTGTGCCCTATACGGCATTCACTCCAATCTACAAGAACCAGACCCGCGGAGATACGACTGTGGAGACTGGAATCGCTCCTATCAGATTGTCGACGATTTCTCTCAATTATACGCCGGTACTGAGTTTCTGGGCGGATCAGGGATACAATTATTCCAGAGGTGTAGTCTGGGTCAGCAAGAACGATGTGTATGCTCCGGTATCAAATACGCTGTATAACGTGAGTGACGGTATGCAGGCTCAGGAGGAAACGACCGTACGCTGGATCGACTCGTTCCGCCCGGTGCAGATGGAGACGAACTTTACGGCGAAACATGACAACAGTTCGAATCCGGAAGAGATTACCGGATATGATATGTATTACATCTACTCTTTGACTCTCGTCAATTTCACGACGGGCAATCCGTATGTCAGTGGAAATGGGGATGTCAAGCTCAGCATGTCGGTGGACCGTGAGTCCGAGACCGAATATGTCCTG
>DALTWN010000196.1 GCA_029987045.1 Methanocorpusculum sp. | reverse complement strand
AGACCGCATCCATTGTCCAGTACTGAAATGCTGGCAACATTCTTTCCGTCAGACTTGATATCGATGACGACCTTAGATGCATCGGCATCGATGGCGTTCTCGACCAGTTCCTTGACGACCGATGCGGGACGTTCAACCACTTCACCAGCCGCGATCTTGCTAACCGTGACTTCATCGAGGACATGGACCTTATTGCTCATCGGACTTCTTCTCCAGTAATGCTTTGAGTTCGCCGAGGAATATGAGCGCCTGCATCGGGGTCATCGTATCGGGATCTATCTCGCGCACGCGTTCTTCGACGGCAGAGGGCTGGACGGATGACATATCATCGACCAGGAGCATCTGCGTATAGTATTTCTGACCGCTACCGCCCGATGAGGCATCGCGCAGTGCTTCCTTGAGCAGTTCATCGGCACGGACAAGCACCCGTTTCGGCACCCCGGCGATCTTCGCCACATGGATACCGTAACTGCGGTCGGTAGCTCCCGGAATCAGTTTGCGCAGGAACGTGATATCGTGATTGTCTTCCTTGACCGCGAAATGGAAGTTCCGGATACGCGACAGTTCGGATTCCATCGCAATCAGCTGATGGAAATGCGTCGCAAACAGCGTGCGCGGACCTGAACTTCCTTTTCCATGCAGATCTTCCAGAACCGCGCGGGCAATCGCATACCCGTCGACGGTACTGGTCCCTCTGCCGATTTCATCGAGAATGATCAGACTGCGGTCGGTCGCATTGTTGAGAATACCGGCAAGTTCCAGCATCTCGACCATGAACGTACTCTGACCTCCCGCCAGATCGTCCGACGCACCGACACGGGTAAACACGCGGTCGACGATTCCGATACGTGCATAGCGTGCAGGTACGAAACTGCCGATCTGCGCCATGATACAGAGCAGTGCCACCATCCGCATATACGTGGATTTACCGGCCATGTTCGCACCGGTCAGAATCAGAATCTGCTGACCCGACGAACTCATTTCGGTATCGTTCGGGACATATCCTCCGGGCACGGTATTCTCGACGATCGGATGTCTGCCGTCACGGATCAGCAGGTCCGGGGACTCGACCAGTTCCGGACGAACATAGCTGCCGGAAAGTGCAAGATCCGCCAGAGCCGCGGTCCGGTCGATGACACCGACCGCCGATGCGGCCGCCTGGAACTCCTTCACGTATCCGGCAAGGGTCGCAATCAGCGATTCATACAGCTGAATCTCGAGCGCGAGCATCCGTTCATCTGCCTGCGACATCAGGGCTTCACGTTCGCGCAGTGCAGGTATCGTGAACCGTTCGCCATTCGCCGTCGTCTGTTTGCGTTCGTATTCCGGCGGAACCTTGTCGAGATTGGATTTCGTTATCTCGATATAATATCCGAATACATTGTTGTATGCGATCTTCAGCGAGCGGACACCGGTCCGTTCGCGTTCACTGTTCTGCAGATTCGCAATCCAGGTCTTTCCGTCCGCCGTCACACTGCGCAACGCATCGAGATCCGCCGAATATCCGGCGCGGATGACATTGCCGTTCTTGTATACCGCCGGCGGTTCCTCGACGATCGCGGAATCGATCAGACCGGCCGTTCCGGTAAACGCAGGAATAGACGATACCGCATCATGCAGGAGTCCTGCCGTATCCGCAAGCATACCGGAAAGTTCCGGAAGCGCGTGCAGACTTGCCGACAGCGCCAGCAGATCCTGCGGTCGTGCATTGCCGCAGGAGATCCTTCCGCTGATCCGTTCGATATCCGACAACCGTCCGAGCACCGCACGGAGTTCCGAGAGAAGTACCGGATGCTCCACAAGATAGGCGACGGCATCCAGACGGCGGTTGATCTCGTCCGGCGACGTCAGCGGACGGATGACGGCATCACGAAGCGACCTAGCACCCATCGGCGTCTTCGTGCGGTTCAGGAACCCGAACAGCGTCATATCGTTTCGGTCGCCGCGCAGCGGGGTCAGGATCTCCAGGTTCCTGAGCGCAGCGGCATCGAGGATCATCGCGTCGGCACCGTATTTCTTCGAGAATCCCTGGATGTGATGGAGAGACACCCGCTGGGTCTCGGACGCGTAGCGGACAGCAGCTGCTGCCGCCGCAAGACACAGCGGCGAACTCGTATCGAATCCTTCGAGTGAAGTGACGCCGAACTGGTCACAGAGCGCCGCGGACGCATCGGTGTATTTCAGGGAAGACAGCGGTGTGATCACCCGGTTCAGTCCGGTCACGAAAGAGATGAGGTCTGCCGGCACATCGGACGGAATCAGAAGTTCCAGCGGATTGTACCGTTCGATCTCCGCGGCGAGCTGGTCGTATCCGTTCACCGTCTCCGCATCCTCGACGAAGAATTCTCCGGTAGTGACATCCAGGAACGCAAGACCCAGCTGGTTCTTCTTCGCATCGACGGCGATGCTCAGCAGATAATGCGCGGCAGAACCCGGAATGATATCCGCATCCAGTGCGGTTCCCGGGGTCACGACCCGGACGACATCGCGTTTGACGACACCTTTCGCGAGTTTCGGATCCTCCATCTGTTCGCAG
>DALTWN010000195.1 GCA_029987045.1 Methanocorpusculum sp. | reverse complement strand
TCAAACAGATCCGCAACTCCATCTTCGGCCAGATGGTCACCCAGTCCGTCTGTCCCGACTGCGGCGGCCGCGGCCAGATTCCGGAAACCCCGTGCAGAAAATGCAACGGGACCGGCAAGACGAAGGTCCGGCGCAAGGTCATGGTCAACATCCCGCCGGGAATCGATTCCGGCATGCGGCTGCGGATGGAAGGATACGGCGAAGCTGGAGATTTCGGCGCCGAGAACGGCGACCTCTACATCGAAGTCTTCGTGGTGTCCGACCCGAAGTTCGACCGCGAAGGCGACAACCTGGTGACCCAGTACGAGATCTCGCCCGCACAGGCGGTTCTCGGCTGCGAAGTCGAAATCGAAACGATCGACAAGAAGAAAGTGGGGCTCAAGATTCCGGCAGGAATCAACTACGGCACACGGTTACGGATTCCGAATCAGGGAGTCCGCAGGAGAGGCAGTTATGGAAGCCTGCTTGTCCGGATCGTGATCGCGACACCGAAGAAACTCTCTGCACGGGAACGCGAGCTCTACGAACAGCTGCTGGCTGAAGAGAACGGAACGACCTCCATCAATCAGACCGACAGCACCAAATCAGACGCGAAGGACGCATCCGAAAAGAAGAAGAAGAAAGGCTTCTTCAAATGACACGTACCGTGTTGTAACAATATATCCATAAGAAAAAAAAGAGGCCGCGTGCCTCTTTTCTTCTGTTTTTACTGCCCATGGCAGCGTACCGTAGACGTATGTCAACTACCTCGGTAGGTTTCCTTGCGTTATTAATTATTAATCTCACGTAGCTGATTAGAAACATAGAGGGAGATGGAACATTATACCGAAAAGAGGGTCTGAAGACGGAAACATTCAATAGGGTATCTTCCAGGTAAAAGTTCCGATGCTATCCTATCAACTGCTACAACTCCGGCTTTCCTGGAGATATAGTTTGCAGATACCAGCCCTTCAAGAACTTCGAGAAGCGTAATATGAGGCAAGTGTAACCGCTCGAGCTCGTGAATCATCAGTTTGTCCTCAGTAAATACAGGATGCCCATAGATTCTGCCGAGTAAAATCAACCCCGCATCCGAAATGGTCAGACCTCTGCATTCTACTGTATACGCATACGCATTCGCCATCTGTTCCCCATCGAGAGAAAGAACATCGATATTTGCACGAACAACATCCGCCCACGGCATATCTTTCAGTTCTACATCACGAATAATATCGAAGGTGAATGGATGTTCGACTGCATTAATACACGTGGCAAGAAAACCAAGTTTGTGAAGATACGTGAGAACATTTGCATCAAAAATAAGAGCGGGGAAGAGACTCACGAATCAACCTCGTTTTTGCACGTTAATGAGGATGTTCCAAAGTAGCCGCCATCAAGAAGGTCGATACCTTTCCGCCGGGAAATGTACCCTTCAGAGACAGCACGGTTCACGAGTTTACGAACAAGACGGGGCTCTTCAATTTCCGAAGATTTTGTCTCAATGTCGTACGCCTCCAACCTTGATTTCAACTGTTTGGAAATAATCCCAAGAGACACCATCCGAACAAGAAGAGACTCGATACTTATGCCATATTTGTCACGAAGCATACACAACTCATCGGATGATATATTCGTCCGATTCTCTCCTATGTCCTTAATCAGATCGTCACGCGGAACAAGTAATGCTGCAGCGAACCGGTTCGCTCGTGTTTCCGGAGTCCAACGCATATTCGCATTACGTTCCGAATTTCTGATGAAGTAATGCCCCAGTTCATGAGCCAGTGTAAACCGCTGCCGGTTCTTTGGGACATCACGTTTCAGGGAAATTATCGGACCATAGGTGTCGTCAATGAAGACAGCAGCATCGAATTTTTTCGGGCCGTCAACGAGAATGATGGCAAAACCATTCGTTTCTGCAACCTCCATGAGATTTTCAATCGGATCATGTCCGAGAGCCCAGGTGTCCCGAACGTCCATGGCAAGCTGTTCAATATCTTCCGAGTTCCGGACAGTTCTTCGCAAGGATTCAAGCTGAGAAAAGTCACGGGCGATGGCACAGATCCCGGAAATTTCCAGCAGATTGCCCATTGCCTCTTCGGTCTTTTGGGATATCCGCATCTGGTCTGTTTTCGCGAGTTTCACATTCCCGAGTGTGCGAAACTCCGGCGTTGCAGTAATATTCACTGTGGATTCACGGAAGAAGTAATCCGGACTTACCTCAAAAACATTGCAAAGTGCGACCAGTGTTAAGGATGATGGCATCATCTTTCCGGATTCATACTTCGAGATACTCATCTTCTCGAGCGAAACACGCTTTGCCAGATCCTCCTGAGTCATCCTGTGCAAGATTCTGATTCCACGCAGCTTCTCACCGAATGTCATTTTTCTATCAGCCACATCTCCATAGACATTTACTATAATTATTTGTCATATCTAATCTTAAGGTTTACTTTGTGTGTAAAAATTTCAATTAAGTAAACCAACATCAACTCCACACCCTCGTGGTTTGGGTATGTTGAAAAAAAGTTATGATGCCTGCTGCTGCGCGACAATACGCTGTCTCTGCTGATGC
>DALTWN010000194.1 GCA_029987045.1 Methanocorpusculum sp. | reverse complement strand
ATATTACACATCTGAAAAATCCGATGGCCCCGGCATGTTCCTGAAACGGTTTGCCGATGACGTTCCGATTCTGGATGTCAAGGACTGTGCCCGATATGGATCGGGAGATGAACTGATTGCTCATCTCAGGCAGTTCTGAAAATAGTTCAGTTAAGAAAGAGATTCCAGCTCGGCAATCTCTTCGTTCTTTTTTGCGATACGTTCCTGTATTGACTGAATCCTGGGTGCCTCTTCCGCATACTTTGCGGCCCCGAATTCTGCGAATGCCTGTCTTCCGATACCTGCGAATGCTTCCGTTTCGATACGTTTGAGATCCGCAAGTTCGCCTTTGAGCTGTGAAAGATGCAACGACCGTTTCGCAGAATCAACCTCGGATTTCGCCGATTCTTTCAGATTTTGTAAGAATCCCATGGTCATCTATATTTGCCATGTAATGATAAGAGCATTTCGCAGGATATCAGAACTCCGGTGGTCGAGGAAACCCGCATCCGATATATCCTTCGCCATAGATATACGCACTTCCGTCTTCGTCATGCACTCCTATCCAGCGGGTATCCTGTTCAGTCACGCAGGGAGTATCCGGCTGGTCACCATACGCTACCCCGGCACGTATCAGGTACGTGACTGCCCAGACGAGTGCATCCAGACGGTCGGGAGATTTGCGGTCGGACGGCGCCCATTCGACCAGCTGATCCTCAAGTTCCGGGAAATACCCGACATGGTGGACAAGCCCGCGTTCGTAGGATACGGCAACCGGTTCTGCCCGCAGCAGTTTTCCCTGGGTCGCACGGACAGGACAATAGGTATACGCCACATCTCCAGCCTGACTTTTCAGGGTGGTGCCGATGAAGTCTCCTCCCTGATTGACCTCGGCGACAATGGCATCGAATCTGCCGTGGGCATACTCCTGAATGACACGGTCAGCCCACACTGCAGGAGTATATGTCCCCGACAGATCCTGTTCAAGATACATGTGTCCGGCCGAGTCACGGGAAACGACGACTATACCTGTCTCATCGGAAGTGGCATTCGCGGTGACTGCAGGGTCGACCGCGATGATGCGGGCGGTTATCGAATCAGGGACTGCGGACACCCGGGTCTTCTCGATGAGTTCCCGGCTCCAGAGCGACCCTTCGCGTTTGTCCAGCCATTCGCCGTACAGGAACCGTCGTTTCTGCCGTTCGGGAAGAACCGAGAGGACATGGTCGATGTAGTCTTCGGGAAGATGCGGGTTATCCTTCGGATTCATCTGCATCATGCCGTAGAGTTCCGGATACGGCAGGTCCTTGCCGGTTGCAGGTTCCTTCTTCTGGACGAACAGCTGATAGAGCCAGTGCGATTTTTCCGGCGGATTGCAGTCGATGAATACTTTATTGACGAGTCCGGTATTCTGCGACAGTCAGGTCAGTGCTGTCGTATATGCCTGATAGGATACCTGCGATGCTTCATTGATATAGATGGTCGCATACTCGTTTCCGAGGATTTTTTCAACACGTTCCTTGTCGTCGAGACCGCCCAGCCAGAGTTCCGAGATTTTCCCGGACAGTGTCGGAATGTAGTAGACCCAGTCCGATTTATTGAGGATGTAATTGGTGCATCCCATGAGTTCCAGGACCTTGGGAAGGGTGTCCATGCCGATACTGCGTTTTACATCGTTGAAATGGAATCTGAGTATCGCCTGTCTGCAGGGTTCCAGAAGTGCACGGCATATGAGATAATAGATGAACAGTGCGGTCTTTCCGGACCGTGACCCGCCGGCAAGAAGCGTGTATTTGCAGGTGCGGATGAGTCTGCGTGCTTCTTCCTGCCGCGGTGTCGGGATGAATGCCGGTCGTTTCGTTGCAGGATCCATGGATTACCGGAATTCCTCGAGATTATTGACGAGATTGATGGTCACGCTTGCAGCGACGGTTTCTTCGGGTCGTGCCTTCCATTCCTTTGCGTTCCGGTTGATGGGCCAGAGACGGATTGCATTGACGTTTTCCGGCAGATACTTTTCAGTAATCTCTTCTTTCACCATTTTTCCGTCCATATCATGTACGGTCTTGCGTTCCCGATACGCATATCCCGAAGCTACACGATAGAGTTTCTGTGCCATCCGGTCGTTCCTTCCCTCCTGCACCTGCGTGACTACTGCCGCAAAATCAGGGTGCTGGGAACACCAGGAACAGACCGTCAGGCGGCTTACCTGGAAGAGGTCGGCGATCTCCTGCATGGTCGCACTGAATTCCGGATCCCTATCGGCATGCCGCATGAGTTCATCGGGAAATGTCGTCCGATACAGGGGTGCAGGAAGATCTTCGGAAGATGTAGAGATACTGGTGTCTGATACATGTGTCATGGAAAAATTCACTCGTAAGGTAGATGTACCTACGATTCGCACGCATCGCATATCAGTTCAGAAGAGGGTCGCTGAGGTGTGGAAGGGGCGATACGTACGGGGGATTAAGAGGAGATGTACAAAAGAGCTGATTTGTTGGTAAAAGGGAAGTTTTGAGTGGATAAAAAAGATTTATCCGAAGAGTGCGCCAAGGCCTGCCATGGCGTTCTCTT
>DALTWN010000193.1 GCA_029987045.1 Methanocorpusculum sp. | reverse complement strand
AACCAGGTCGGATGCCGCGACCGACTCCTTCAGGCGTGCGACCGATGCATCCGTTATCGGGGAGAACGGCGGTTCCGTGATGACATCGATACCGAGCGTGGATGCCGCCGCCACATCGGAATCGTCGAGCGAAAGGACGCCGGCGGTGATCGCATATCCGCGAAGCGCCAACGCATACATCAGTTCGGTTCCAGTCCCTCCGCCCGAGACGATATGGATCCGTTTCGATCCGGGCGAAGAAAAGACACCGTACTGCGGAACCAGATACGGTTTGCCGGTAACCGGGTGCGGCGAGATGAGCATACGGACGGAAAAGATGTCATAGATGCGTTTTTCGGTAAGCACCTCCTTCGGCGTTCCGGCCGCCTGGATCTTTCCGTCCTTCATCAGTACCAGCTGGTCGCAGTAACAGGATGCAAGATTGAGATCGTGCAGGACACAGACCACGGTGATCTTCGGCGTCAGCATCCGCAGAAGCTGCAGGATATCGATCTGGTGACAGACATCCAGATGATTGGTCGGTTCATCGAGCAGCAGAATCTTCGGATGCTGCGCGAGCGTCTTTGCAATCAGTTCCCGCTGACGTTCGCCGCCCGACAGTTCCGTGATGAGCCGGTCGCGGAGATGCTCGACCTTGGTATATTTCATGGCTTCATCGACGATCCGGAAATCTTCTTCGGAAACCGGTTTCAGTTTTCCGATATACGGATGGCGCCCCATCATGACGACATCGCGGACCGAGAACGAGAACGCCGTATCGGTCATCTGATTGACGCATCCGACAATCTTCGCGAACTCCTTCGCATCGTATGCCGAAAGTTCCCTGCCGTCGACATAGACGACCCCTGCATCCGGTCTGAGCACCCGGGTCATGGATTTCAGGAGCGTGGTCTTTCCGCATCCGTTCGGTCCGATGATCCCGATGAATCCGCCGCGTTCGATCGCAAGCGAAAGATCGTCGATGACCGGATGATCCGGGTATCCTGACGACAGATGCTCGACTTCGATGCTGTTCATATCCGTGTCCTCCTCCGCAGCAGATAGATGAAGAACGGAGCGCCGAGGAACGCCGTGATGATACCGACCGGCAGTTCCGTCGGCAGGGTCCGCGAGAACGTATCCGCAAGAACCAGCAGGATCGCGCCGGCCATCATCGACGCCGGCAGGAGAATCCGGTGGTCCGGACCGGTCAGCAGACGGATGATATGCGGAATGATGAGACCGACGAATCCGATACATCCGGCGATCGAAACGGCAATCGCCGTGATGAACGCGGAGACCAGCAGAAGAATGCGTTTGGTCCGTTCAGTATTGACACCGAGATGTACCGCTTCCTCTTCGCCGAGGGAGAGGACATTCATATCGCGGGCAAAGATGAAGAGCACGACCGCGCCGACCAGGATCAGCAGACCGAGCAGGACATCCGGCCAGTAGACATTCCAGAGACCGCCCATCGTGAAGAACATGATCTGTTTGAGACTGTTGCCGGAGATGTAGATCATGAACGACAGCAGTGCCGAAAGCAGGAGCGACACGGCGATACCGGTAAGCAGCAGTGTCTCGACCGCGACCCGTCCGTTGCGGCGTGCGGCGAAATAGACGAGGACGGTCGCACCGAGCGCGCCGACGAATGCAAGCACCGGCTGCAGGAATCCGCCAAGCACGACGATCGCGAATGCGGCACCGAGCGATCCGCCGGAACTGGTACCCAGGAGATACGGATCCGCCATCGGGTTGCGGAACAGACCCTGCATGGCACATCCCGCGGCGGCAAGTCCCGCACCGACCAGGATCGCACCGAGAATCCGCGGCAGACGCACATCGAGCACCAGTTTCTGGATCATCTCCCCCGAATAGGAAAACAGCTCGAACCCTGAAACACCGATCCCCAGTGAAATGACCGCAGCTACCGCAAGGATGACCAGCAGTATCGGCAAGAGAATGATCGGACGTTTCAGCATGGATTTACTGTAATTTATTTTGACTTATATAAATTTAAATGTACTTGTCCATTCAAATGCGGCAGGTGATGCCATTCTGCCGGATTTTGAAAGGAAGTGCCGTAAAAAAGAAGGAGGAGGTCAGGCGTCGATATGGAGTTTCTGTTTCTTCCATTTGCCCCAGAGGAAGAAGAGGGCGTCGATACCGGTGGTGAAGAATGCCGAGATGAAGATACAGAACCATATCGACGAGACGCCAAGACCCAGGACCGTGACACAGAGCAGCGATCCGCCGACCTGGACCCCGATCATACCGACCAGTGCCGCATACATGCCCGGCCGCGTCGCACCCGCACCGTTCATGGCGAAGCCCATGGTCATACCTGCCGCGATAACGGCATACGACCAGGGCACGATGTGCATGAACTGTTCACCGAACGCGAGCCATTCTCCGGTCGCTCCGAATACCGTAAGAAGCGGAGTCGCGAAGATGAAGTAGGCAAGACCCAGCAGGAACATGAATGCCGCATTGATGATGATCGCATATTTCGCGGCGGCCGTCGCACGTTCCGGTTTTCCCGCACCGAGGTTCTGACCGACCATGACGGACACACCGACACA
>DALTWN010000192.1 GCA_029987045.1 Methanocorpusculum sp. | reverse complement strand
TAGAGGTTATCACTAGGCGTTGCCAACGCCTAAACTCGGGTTCGAGTCCCGGTCGGTGCACTTCTTTTTAATTTTTTCTGAATTATCTTGAAAAACAGGATATTATCGCATATCCCTATCGTTTTTTAAGCTTAAATGCCAATATTATATCACAATGTCTGAAAGCTACTCATGTGGTACATCTGAGAAACCGTTGCTTGGCTGTACCGTAGGTCAACTCCTGAACCGCATCGCTGCCCAATATCCGAATGGCGATGCTCTAGTGGCTTTCCAGAAGAATCCATACAGCAAAGATATTCTTTCCTCGTCGGCGACGCATGATTCCCACGAAGGTCTGGTTTCCGACGAACCGAACAGTTATCGTGAAACCGAAACGAACGGACCGGAAAAATCGCTTGCGCCGCCGTATCTTCGCTATACCTGGAAAGAGTTCGTCCAGCATGTGGATGAACTGGCGAAAGGACTGATGATGCTCGGTGTCGAGAAAGGTATGCGTGTCGCTATCTGGGCACTCAACTATGCAGAATGGATTCTCGTGCAGTTCGCGACGGCAAAGATCGGCGCGATTATGGTCAACATCAACCCGTCGTACCGGTCGTTTGAACTGGAATATGCACTCAAGCAGTCAGAAGTGGATACGCTGATTCTCCAGGGCAAGTTCAAGACATCCGATTACGTCGGTATGTTCTACGAAACCTGTCCGGAAGCATTCGAATCGAAACCGGGCAATATCCGCTCTGCAAAGTTCCCGCATCTGCGCAATGTCGTCTTCATGGGAGAAATCACCTACAATGGTATGTACCGCTGGAGCGAAGTGCTCGAGATGGGTGAATATCTCTCCGATGAGGATCTGCAGGAACGTGAGGATTCCGTCGAGTTCGATGATGCCCTGAATATCCAGTATACGTCAGGAACTACCGGGTTCCCGAAAGGAGTTACGTTATCCCATCACTCCGTCATGAACAACGGAATGATTATCGGAGACGGTATGGGATTCACGGAAAAGGACAAGCTCTGTATTCCGGTACCGTTCTACCACTGTTTCGGCATGGTGCTTTCGAACATGGCCTGTGTGACCCATGGAACGACGATGGTCATTCCGGGACCTGCCTTCGATGCGGAAGCGGTTCTGCATGCGGTCTCGTACGAGAAATGTACGGCACTCCATGGTGTACCGACCATGTTCATCGCGGAACTCGACCATCCGAACTTCGCGAAATACGATCTTTCGTCCCTGAGGACCGGTATCATGGCCGGTTCCCCCTGTCCGATCGAGAAGATGCGGGAAGTCGCCGAGAAGATGTACATGAAGGATATCGTCATCGTCTACGGCCAGACCGAAACCTCGCCCGGTGTCACCATGTCGACCATCACGGATTCGCTCGAACAGCGTGTTTCGACCGTCGGCCGTGCGTTCCCGCATACGGAAATCAAGATCATCGATCCGAAGACCAAGAAGGTCCTGCCGTACGGTGAGACGGGTGAAATCTGTTCCCGCGGATACTGTACTATGAAAGGGTACTACAACAACCCGATGGCGACCCGTCAGGTCATCGATGAAAACCACTGGCTGCATTCTGGCGATCTTGGAACCATGGATGCACAGGGATATGTCCGTATGGTCGGACGGCTGAAGGAAATGGTCATCCGTGGTGGAGAAAATATCTATCCGCGTGAGATCGAAGAGTTCTTCCACCAGCACCCGAAGATCTCCGATGTCTATGTCATCGGCGTACCGGACAAGAAATACGGAGAGGAACTGTGTGCCTGGGTCCGGCCGGAAGAAGGGGTAATGCTCACTGAAGAAGAGATCAGGTCTTATTTTGACGGAAAGATTGCACGGTACAAGATTCCGAAGTATTTCCGTTTCTGCGACTCGTTCCCGATGACCGTTACCGGAAAGATCCAGAAAGGCGAGATGCAGAAGATTTCGATTGCAGAACTCGGCCTGGAAGATGCGGCAAAGATCAAGACCGCATAACTTTTTTTCAAGTATTTCGTGTTAAGCGTACTCTGTCTGCGTAGGACTCTACAGACGTAAAATGGAAAAAAGATTGGATTGATGGTAGTTATTCGTCGAGGACCATGCGGCAGAGATCGAGCGGCATGATGTTCTTGCCGTTTCTGAATGCACGCATGTTGCCGCCGGAAATCTCATCGATCAGAACGACTTTTCCGTCAATCATCCCGAACTCGAATTTGATATCGTAGAGTTCGATGTTCTTCTTGGCGAGTTCCTCTTTCATGATCATCGTGATCTTCTGGGTAAGTGCTTTCAGCTCTTCGTATTGGGCACCGTTCATGACTCCGAGAATCTCGAGAGCGTCCTTGGTTACCGGCGGATCTTCACGTGCATCGTCCTTGAAGGTTGTTTCAACGAATGCCGGAAGTTCCTGGCCTTCTGTGCAGTAGTCACCGTATCTGCGCAGGAAACTGCCGACAGCACGAAGTCTGCAGATGACTTCAAGACCTTTTCCGAACGGCTTTGCCGGCTTTACGGTCATCGTGGTGTTTTCGATATCTGCACTGATGAAGTGGGTTGGAATACCTTTCTTATTGAG
>DALTWN010000191.1 GCA_029987045.1 Methanocorpusculum sp. | reverse complement strand
CCTCCGGTGTAATGGTACATCATCCTTTCTTTTTCGAGTCTGTGGGTCTCGATCGGATAGTTCGCCGCACGCATCGACTGCAGCAGGGACGAGACCTGATACACGTTGCTTCCGAGAACCTCGACGATCTGTTCCGCGGTGTACCAGTCCTGCGTCGTGATCAGATGGATCATGATGTTGTTGCGGAGCCGGTCCCTGTCGATACACGGTCCGAACGGACGCTTCGTCTTCTTCTGTTCCGTTTTCGCTTTCTTCGTGGTCGGCGGTTTCGGAACACGTGCCGGTTTTTCCATCAGGGATCTGCGGTCGTTCGTGATGTACCGGTACTGTACCGGCATCCCGTGAATTCTGATCTCTTCGATGGGCAGGATATCGGTGAAGCAGCGGATCCATGCGGATGCCTGGATGCCTGTGATTGATGCGATCTGCGGACCGGTAGCCGGGTTCGGGGATATCTTCCGCAGGAACTCGACCACGATCCGCTGCTTGTTCGACATGTTGCCGATGTACCGGTATTCGACGCGGTCTGCATCGTACGATACTTCGATCATATCCATGGCTTTCAGGCGGGATACGGCGGCGTTCACGTCGACTGCCGGCATTCCGGTCTTCTGCATGAGATCCTGATGCGATATCCATTCCCATTTGTGCTGGTACATGAACCGGACGACCGGATCTTTCGAACTGCAGGTCATTTGCTCACCTCCCGGAAATAATCGCAGCGGTACGGTTCCCGTTCCGTGAACGGACATTCGCGGTCCATCCAGTCCGGGTGCCGGCATTTTCCGGTATATCTGTTGCAGTATGCGCAGTTCCGGTTCATTTGTTCTTTCCCTCGTAGTCGGGGCAGCGGAACCGCTGGTTCGGGTCTTCGTACGGGCAGTACGTGCTGCAGTGTCTTTCGTTCCGGCACATGCCTTTGGCGTGGAATCTGCAGTCTCTCATCTGCCCGGCTCCCAGAGTGTGCACGGCGTTCGCGGCGCGATACCTTCCTTTCCTTCTCTTCCTTTCGGCAGCACCGTACAGATGATTTTCGTAGCGCCGCTCTTCATTGTCTGCGGATCGGCGATATGTGCGCAGTTTCCGCAGCAGGTCATCCTGCACGTGCGGCAGTCAGGCATCCTGAATGTCTCCTGAATCGGTGTCCCGGTTCAGCTTGTCGCTGAGTGCCAGGAACAACCCGTGTGTCTTCGCTTTGGTGGCGAAACACAGATCCTGCGTGAATCCGTCGATGAACTCGACGCGGACCAGGTCGGTTCCGTCCGGGAATATGTTCGTGTAGTTCTCGAAGACGATCTGCCGGACCTTGTCTGCAGAGACGAGGTAGGCGTTGCCGCAGTCATCGACGATCGGGATGAATCTCACGCCTTCAGCTCCATGATATAGGAGAAAAACTCCCTGGCAGATCGTTCATGGTACTCGACCTCCTCTATGGGTGCCGGTTCCCACTTTTCGCACCGGAAAGTGGTAGACAGTGCTCTCTCCATCAAATTGAGCGTGCACCCGTCGATTTGGAAGCCATGGTGGCAGTTCATGCAGCACTTGTGCAGATACTCGGGTTTTTTCGGCTGGTTCTCTTTGTTCTTTTCGTTCAGGTTCTGCTGCAGGCAGGCGTTGACCTGTTTGCGTGAATCGGTTGTTTCGGTTGTCATGAATCGTTCACCGTGTGATATTTTCGTACGTATTTTTCAGAATGTGTGTCGTGGTTCCGGGAAAGAAGCTGTCCGAGTTTCACGGTCGCTCTTCCCCCGTGTGAGTCCAGGTATGTTTCCAGGTCGCGGTCTGCCGGATGCAGGGTCATCAGTCTTCCGTCCGGATTGATCCGCATCTGCAGGATCCTGGTCGTACCGGTGTGATCGGGCACTGCCGTCATTTCACCCCTCCGCCGGTATCCGGCACGCTGCTTACGTAGACCGGCCTGATTTCCCAGACCGCCGTCGGTTTGAATGCGATGTCCTTGAACACATACGGCCGTGCGGCACCCCCTTGCGCATGAGCGGATGAGGCCTGTTTGACGCCCGCGCCTTCCCGTTTCATGGCGGCGGTCAGGGTCGGGATGGTGGTCGGCAGCAGGTTCCACTGGGTATCTCTCCAGCGCACGATGTCGCCCGGAGCCCAGGCGGACACGTTCTCGGGGATGGTCATGTATCTGTCGAACCATTCTTTCAGGCTGTCCAGCACGGTCTGCCGCTGGATCGTGTTGCCCGGACATTCGCAGAACGATTCCGTGTAGAATTCATGGAACCGCGATTCTCCGCCGATCCACATGTCCTGGACTTCGTTCCACGGCTGGTCGAGTCTGAGTCTGTTCCCGCGGCGGATGATCGCACACGATTCGGCGATGGCAAGGATCAGCAGCCCTTCGAGGAAATCGGTGTCGAGATTCCGCTCCGCCCAGGAAATGTCTTTTGCGAAATGCCCGTTGAACTTGATGATCCTCCACCGCTTCCACCAGGCTTCGTCGTTCCAGATGGATTTGTCGACCGCAGGCAGCGCGTTGGCGGAATGGACCTGTACCGCGGTGACGTCGGCGATATAGGGAATCCCGTACTTTTCTTCGACCCGCTGCTTGCGGTGCCCGACGAGTTCCTTGATGTCGTTTCCGTCCGAC
>DALTWN010000014.1 GCA_029987045.1 Methanocorpusculum sp. | reverse complement strand
CGACCGGATGTCTGGAAGTATTCTCGACCCCGTATCCGGAAACCGCATGGAAGACGCCGTGGATTCACTCTCTCTTTGAAAACGCGTCTGCGGTCGCATCCGGAATCGAAGCTTCCCTGAAGAAACAGGGACGCCTTGGAAACGAAAAGGTTCTCGTCATCGGCGGTGACGGTGCGACCCTCGATATCGGAACGCTCTGTATCTCCGGCGCGTTCGAACGCGGTCACGATTTCACCTACATCTGCTATGATAACGAAGCATACATGAACACCGGTATCCAGCGTTCCGGTGCAACCCCGTACGATGCAGACACCACCACGACACCATCCGGCTGCTGCTCGTTCGGAAACAACCGCCCGAAGAAGGATCTTCCGCAGATTCTTGTCGCTCATGGATCCCCGTATGTCGCGACGGCAACCATGGCATACCCGATGGATCTCATGAAGAAGGTCGAGCGGGCAATGAACACCAAAGGTCCGTGCTACATCCAGGTCCATGCACCGTGCTGTACCGGCTGGGGATTCGACAGTTCCAAGACCATGGAAATCGGCCGTATGGCGGTCGAATGCGGTCTCTGGGTCAACTACGAGATGGTCAATGGTGTCCTGGAGACACAGAAGAAGGTCAAACGCGTTCCGGTCGACGCCTATCTGCAGGCCCAGAAACGGTTCCGCCACCTCTTCAAACCGGCACGAAACGATGCTGAAATCGCCAAGATCCAGGCAATCGCCGATGCCAATGCCGCCAAATACGGCATCGACCTCTAAATACCCTTTTTTTACCCTGTCTATTCCATGCACCCGCTCCGTGTCAAACCAGTTGCTTTATTATGATAAAGCACTAACGTGATACTGTGAAACAGAGATCATGACAGAATCATTCATATCCGAGGAAGAGTTCTCTCAGTTGACGAAGGCATTTTTGAGCCTGAAAACGGAATCTGAGATGAAATCATTTCTTACTGATATCTGTACCGTAAAGGAGATTCAGGAAATAGCCATGCGCCTGTCGGTTGCGCGGGAACTGCATCATGGCAGGAACTATGTGGAAATCGGGGAGAAGACCGGGGCTTCATCGGCGACGATATCGCGGGTAAGCCGCTGTGTCAGGTATGGAAACAATGGATATCGTCTGGTTCTCGCACGACTGGACGAAAATGTACCGGAAACTACCATGGAGGCATATACGAATGGACTCGGCATTACTCAGTGAAGAAAAGACGATATTGAAGCTGCGGACCCTGTATCGCAGATTCGGATACCTGCCCTATAAGATGAACCGGTTCGAAGAATACGATCTCTACGTCAAGAACAAGAATTTCCTGATATCGGACAATATAATCACCTTTACCGATACCAGCGGAAAACTGATGGCGCTCAAACCGGATGTGACGCTTTCGATTGTCAAGAACAGCAAGGATATCAAGGGATTCGTCCAGAAGGTCTGTTATAACGAATATGTATGTCGTCCGTCCGGTGCGGGAAAATCGTTCCGCGAGATCATGCAGACGGGGCTTGAATGCATCGGCGATGTGGATGCATATTGCCGTGCGGAAGTCCTGATTCTTGCCGCGGAAAGTCTGAAGGAGATCGCGGATACCTCGCTGCTTTCGGTCTCGCATCTGGGTATCATCGCCGATGTCCTTGATTCCATGGATATATCTGCAGATGTCAGGACGGAACTGGTCAAATGCATTCAGGAAAAGAATGTCCATGATGCGGAAAAGATCTGCGCTGAAGCCGGAGTATCGTCACCGGCGTTCGAAACGCTTTCCGCCATCATGAAGGCGTCGGGAAATCCGGATGATGTCTTCGCTGTTCTGAAGACCATTCTTCCGGGAAATGCGGATGTGGCGGAATTCGAGACGATCATCGGTCTTCTGCCGAAGAACACGGTGCGGATCGATTTCTCGCTTCTCAACGATATGCACTACTATACCGGCATCGTGTTTCAGGGATTCGTCGAAGGCGTGGCGTCCGCGGTTCTTTCGGGCGGAGAATACGATCTGCTGATGGAGAAGATGGGAAAGAAATCGAAGGCGCTCGGGTTCGCGGTATATCTGGATAAACTCGTGTTCGATAATGCCGAACAGTATGATGTCGATACGCTGGTCATCTACGATACGGATACGGATCCTGCCGTCGTCACGAAAAAGATCCGGGAACTGCAGAAGGAAGGAAAGACCGTCTCTGCCCAGAAGATGGTTCCGGAAATGTTCCGGTATCGTGAACTCATACGCATGGATGGAGGGAACTAGATCATGTTGAATGTGGCATTGCCGAAAGGAAGACTCGGAGAATCCGTCTATGATATGTTCGAACGTGCAGGATACGGTTGTCCGGAAATCAGGGAAGAAAGCAGAAAACTCATCTTCGAGAATGCGGAAAACGGGGTCCGGTTCTTCTGGGTGAAACCGACGGATGTAGCCGTCTATGTCGAACGCGGGGCGGCGGATATCGGTGTCGCGGGAAAGGATATTCTTCTGGAATATGAACCGGATATCTATGAACTGGTCGATCTGAAATGCGGAATCTGCAGGATGACGGCATCTGCGCCGAAAGGATATCATGACGATCTGTCGAAGACGCTTCGTGTCGCGACGAAGTTCTCGAACATTGCACAGAAATTCTATACCTCGAAAGGACGAGATATCGATATCATTCACCTGAACGGATCGATTGAGATCGCACCGCTTCTTGGTCTGTCGGATATCATCGTCGATATCGTCGAAACGGGAACGACGCTGAAAGAGAATAATCTGGAAATCATTGAAACGATCGTTCCGATCAGTGCACGGCTGATTGCGAACAAGGCATCCTATGCATTCAAGAAAGAAGAGATTGATGCTGTAGCAGAGGGAATAAGAAAGGAGATTTAATACCATGATAAAGATTCAGAAATACGGAGAAACGCCGAACAGTGAACTGTTCGCGCGGAATGCGCCGATGTCGACGGTTTCCGATATCGTAACGGGAATCATCGACCGGGTCAGGACTGAAGGAGACAAGGCGCTGTTCGAACTTACCGAGAAGTTCGACGGCGTGCGTCTTTCCTCTCTGGAAGTGACCCCGGAAGAAATAGAAGAGGGAGTCGGAAGCGTAGAACCGGCATTCCTGCAGATTCTCGAACGCGCCGCGGCAAATATCCGGAAGTTCCACGAGCGTCAGGTCAGGACCAGTTTCATCATCAATGATACGAACGGTGTCGTTACCGGTCAGAAGATCATTCCGGTCGATCGTGCGGGTCTCTATGTTCCGGGCGGAACTGCAGCATATCCGTCGACCGTCCTGATGGATGCGATCCCGGCAAAGATTGCCGGATGTCCGCTGGTAGTGATGATCACTCCGCCGATGAAGAACGGAAAGATCAATCCGGCGATTCTTGCGGCTGCAAAGGTTGCGGGGGTCGACAGGATCTATAAGGCAGGCGGGGCACAGGCGATTGCGGCACTGGCATACGGTACCGAAACCGTTCCTAAGGTCGATAAGATAGTAGGGCCCGGAAATGCATTCGTTGCGGAAGCGAAGAAACAGGTGTTCGGTATCGTTTCCATCGATATGATTGCAGGTCCGAGCGAAATCATGGTTGTCGCCGACGGAAAATCGAATGCACATTATCTTGCGGCGGATCTTCTGTCGCAGGCGGAACACGACAAGAATGCGACCGCGGTTCTGGTGACCGATTCAATGGATCTTGCGAAAGCGGTTCAGCAGGAAATCGAACTGCAGCTGCCGAAACTCGAACGCTGTGAAATCGCCCGTGCTTCGGTCGAGACGAACGGAAAGATCATTGTTGCCGATACGCTCGATGCAGCCATTGAAGTCGCGAATGAAATCGCACCGGAACACCTTGAACTCTGTGTCGATAATCCGTTCGATTACCTGGACCAGATCCGTCATGCAGGTTCGGTGTTCCTTGGCAGAAACTGTCCAGAAGCACTGGGCGACTACTTTGCCGGTCCGAATCACACCCTGCCGACGAGCGGAACCGCGAAATTCTCCAGTCCGTTGTCGGTCGATGATTTCGTCAAGAAGACCCAGTATATCTACTATACCCGCGATGCACTTGCAAAGGTGGCAGAGGATATTGCCGTGTTCGCCCGCAAGGAGGGTCTGACCGCACACGCGAAGAGTGCGGTCGTCCGGCTGGAGCGTGAGGAATGAGCAGGTTCTTTTCCAGCAGATTCAGTACGCTTACCCCTTATGTTCCAGGTGAACAGCCGCGGGACATGCAGTATGTGAAACTCAATACGAACGAGTCGCCGTTCCCGCCGTCGGCAAAAGCACAGGAATATGCACGGAAGGAAGCGGATGCCCTGATGCTGTATCCGGATCCGGATTACAATGCCCTGCGTGAGAAACTCGCCGAGGTCTATCATGTCGCGAAAAATGAAGTGATTGTCGGCAACGGGTCCGATGAAATCCTCGATTTCGCGTTTGCGGCATTCTGCGAGAATGGAGCCGTGTTTCCCGACACTTCGTATGGATTCTATCCGGTATTCGCACAGCTGAATGCAATCGATTATACCGAGATTCCGGTGAATGATGCCACGCTTGCAATCGATCCTGCAGATTACTGCGGCGTGAACAAAACGATATTCATTGCGAATCCGAATGCACCGTCGGGTATTGCGCTGTCGCTTGCGGATATCGAGATGATTCTGAAAAGCAATCCGAACAACGTCGTGGTCGTCGACGAAGCGTATGTCGATTTCGGTGCGGAATCTGCGATTCCCCTGGTCAGGAAATATGACAATCTGCTGGTCGTCCAGACATTCTCGAAATCACGGTCGTTCGCCGGTGCACGGTTCGGATTCGGTATCGCATCCTCCGGACTCATCAGCGATATGAATACAATCCGCTGTTCGACCAATCCCTACAATGTAAGCAGGATGACTGCGGCAGCTGCAGTCGGCGCACTGGAAGACGAGGCGTATACGAAAGAGAATTGTGCACGCATCATCGAAACCCGCGGAATAGTCGTGAAGAAACTGCGGGAACTGGGATTCATTGTTCTGGATTCGTCTGCGAACTTCATCTTTGCCCGGCATCCTGATATCGGCGGAAAGGATCTGTATCTTACGCTGAAGAAACGCGGGGTGCTGGTTCGTCATTTCGATAAACCGAAGATTGCCGCATATAACCGTATTACCATCGGGAGTCCTGCCCAGATGGACCGTCTGATTTCTGAAATTGAACACATCCTGAACGAGGTACACGCATGAGATCTGCTATATTGACACGAAAAACCAACGAAACGTATATTGATTTGACACTGGATATTGATGGATCCGGAACCGCCGATATCAAAACCGGATGCGGGTTCCTGGACCACATGCTTGAACTGTTCGCATCCCACGGCCGCTTCGATCTGGGCATTGCCTGTGTCGGTGATACCAAGGTCGATTATCACCACACCACCGAGGATATCGGTATTGTCCTTGGTACCGCATTCAAACAGGCACTCGGCGATAAACGCGGAATTGCCCGGTACGGATCCATGATTCTGCCGATGGATGAAGCACTGATTCTTACGGCGGTCGATTTCTCCGGCCGGTCGTCTCTGAACTGTTCGCTGAAGATTCCTGCACAGCGTGTGGGTGACTTTGATACCGAACTGGTCGAAGAGTTCTGGCAGGCATTTGTCCGGACGGCGGAATGTTCTCTTCACATCCGGGAACTTGCCGGCTACAACTCCCACCACATTATTGAAGGGGTGTTCAAGTCTGCAGCCCGCAGTATCCGTGCGGCGGTCGCTTATGATGCGGCGTATGCCGGTGAAGTTCCTTCGACGAAGGGGTCGCTCTGATGCTTGCGGTGGTCGATTACGGGGTTGGAAACCTCTTCTCGCTGAAATCGTCGTTGCGTGCAGTACATGCGGATGCGGTTGTTACCGGTGATGATGCGACTCTCGCGCATGCGGACGGAATTATTCTGCCGGGAGTGGGTGCATTCGCCGACGCGGCAGAGAAACTGCGAATGTCAGGGATGGCTGATGCAGTACTTCGGGAAGTCGCCGCGGGAAAACCGTTGATGGGTATCTGCCTTGGCATGCAGCTGCTTTTCGAACGGAGTCTGGAATACGGAGATCATGCAGGTCTCGGTATTCTGCAGGGAACCGTTCGTCCGCTTGCAGGGTATGTGCCGAAGACCTATAAGATTCCGCAGATCGGATGGAATCATCTCTCCATGACGGAACGCGGAAAACAGTCTCCGCTATTCAGATATATCAAGGAAGGATCCTACGTCTACTTTGTCCACTCGTTCTATGCGGCCGACTGCGAAGCGTCGGTGCTCGCGAATACCGAGTATGGAGCGCCGGTTACTGCAGCAGTAGGACATGAGAATGTCTATGGATGCCAGTTCCATCCGGAAAAGAGCGGAGAGACCGGTCTGCGTATTCTGAAAGCGTTCGCGGAGGTTTGTGTATGATCATCTTTCCGGCAATCGATCTCTTTGAAGGAAAGGCGGTTCGTCTGTTCAAAGGAGATTATAATCAGATGACGGTCTACAATACCGATCCCGGGTCTGTTGCGGATGATTTCGTTGAAGCCGGGGCAGAGGCGGTTCATCTCGTCGATCTGGAAGGCGCACGCAGCGGATCCACCCCGAACTTCGCAACGGTCTGTTCTATCAAGGACCGTGGTCTGTTCTGCGAAATCGGCGGAGGTGTCCGCGATATGAAGACTGTAGAGAAATACCTCTCTTCAGGTCTCGACCGCGTGATCCTGGGTACGGCTGCGATATCCGGTCCGGTATTCCTTGAAAAAGCGGCTGCGGAATACGGGTCGCAGATTGCGGTCGGTGCTGATATCCGTGACGGCAGGATTGCCGTGTCCGGATGGATGGAGACGACGGATGTCACGGTCGACCAGTTCTTTGAACGCATGCAGGATCTCGGCATCTCTACGATCATCTGTACGGATATTTCCAAGGACGGTGCCATGCATGGAACGAACCGGGAACTCTACCGTACCTTGTCCCAGAAATACAGAATGCAGATAACAGCGTCCGGCGGTGTGTCCAGTCTGGATGATATCCGGACATTGTCTTCCATGCATCTCTATGCTGCAATCATCGGGAAAGCCTACTATGAAGGTGCAATCGATCTGCGTGCAGCCATAGAGCTTGCGGGAAAGGTGAGTGCATGATTACGAAACGGATTATTCCCTGTCTTGACGTCAAGGACGGCCGTGTCGTCAAAGGAGTCAATTTCGCCGGTCTGCAGGATGTTTCTTCACCGGTTGATCTTGCGAAATATTACAGCGACAACGGTGCGGACGAACTGGTATTCTACGATATCACGGCATCTGCGGAAGGACGGAAACTCTTCTCGGAGATCCTGACGAAGACTGCCGAATCCGTCTTTATTCCGCTGACGGTCGGCGGTGGTATTTCGACGCTCGATGATTTCGATCGTGTACTCAAATGCGGAGCGGACAAGGTCAGTGTCAACAGCGGTGCAATCCGCAATCCGGATCTGGTCACCGAAGCGGCAGAACGTTACGGCGATCAGTGCGTTGTTCTCTCGGTCGATGTCAAACGGGTCGGCGGCAGATTCACGGTCTTTTCCCGCGGCGGAAGAGATGATACCGGAATGGAAGCGATTTCCTGGATCAAACGCTGTGTTGAAGCAGGTGCCGGTGAAGTCGTGGTGAACTCAATCGATACCGACGGTGTCAAGGGAGGGTTCGATATCGAACTTCTGGATGCGGTCTGTAAAGCGGTCAATGTACCGGTGATTGCTTCCGGCGGCGCCGGATCGATTGATGATTTCATTACGCTGTTCACACGGATTCCGGATATCGATGCAGGACTTGCCGCGTCGATTTTCCATTTCCATGAAGTCGAGATTGCCGATTTGAAAAAGAGAATGGCACAGGAACATCTTCCTGTGCGCCTGATGGAGGATATGTTATGATCAATATTGATGAACTGAAATTTGATGAAAAGGGTCTGATCCCTGCGATTGTGATTAATGCAGCTACGAAGAAAGTGCTGATGTTTGCCTATATGAACAAAGAAAGCCTGAAGATTACCATGGAAAAGAATCTGGCGTGTTTCTGGAGCAGATCGCGCAACGAACTGTGGTTGAAGGGTGAGACGTCCAGCAACTATCAGCATGTCGTATCGATTACCACCGACTGCGACCGCGATACTCTGCTGGTTGCCGTGACTCCGGACGGACCTGCCTGTCATCTGGGAACCGAATCCTGTTTCGAATATCCTGTCTATGAGAATCCGGATGCAGGATCGTTCTCCTATGAGATGCTGATGGACTTGATCGAAGGAAGAAAGACCGAGAAGAAGGAAGGGTCGTACACTACCTATCTGTTCGAAAAGGGTATCGATAAGATCCTCAAGAAAGTCGGCGAGGAATCCACGGAAGTCATCATCGCCGCAAAATCCGGCGACAAGAAGGAAACCATCTATGAAATTTCCGACCTTGTCTACCATGTCATGGTCCTGATGATCGAAGCAGGTATCTCGCTTGACGATATCACGAAGGAACTTGCATCCCGCCATGTCATCGATCACAAGGTAAAACAGGAAAAGATGACCTGATCATGCAGAAGTTCGATCTTCATGTTCACTCGACATTCAGCGATGGTGCAGATACGCCGGAAGACATCGTCAAGGCTGCACTTGATCTTGGCATATCACGTATCGGGATATCCGACCATTCGTATCTGAAGGAAGCTGAAGAGTGGTGTATGCGTGAAGAGGATATTCCCCGCTACCGCAGAACACTTGCCGAACTGAAAGAGAAATACAAAGGGAGGATCGAGGTCCTCTGCGGTATCGAGCAGGACCTGTTCTCGCCGGAACCTGCTGTCGGGTTCGATTATGTGATCGGATCGGTGCATTTCCTGCGCAACGGTTCAGAACTGGCGGCAGTCGATGAAACGCCGGATATTCTGCAGGATGCAGCAGACCGCTGGTTCGACGGAGATATCTATAAACTCGTTCAGCTCTACTACCGAGAGGTTTCACAGGTTCCGGAAAAGACCGGTGCAGATATCATCGGGCATCTCGATCTGATAACCAAGTTCAATGAAAATTCTGCGTTGTTCGATGAAACCGATGCACGGTATGTTGAGGCGTCCCGTGCTGCGATTGATACGCTTCTTGAGACGCAGAAACCGTTCGAGGTCAATTTCGGTGCCATGATTCGCGGATACCGAAGTGTTCCGTATCCGTCTCCAGATTTACAGGCATACATTGCAGAACATGGCGGTTCGTTTGTGCTGTCGAGCGACAGCCATGCGAAAGGAACGCTCTGCTACGGCTTCAAGGACTGGGGTTTCTAGAACGTATTTCAGGGCCCAAGACATCCGATAGGAACAACGAATATTCCATCAGGTCTCCGATAGGCGTAGGGCCCTACAGCTGTCAGTATCATCATGAATGCAGGTTCTCTCATGGAATCTGTATCGATTTTTTCACGCAGTTTCAGAAGAGATGCGGCTCCTTCTTCAATCAGGGTGTCTCCTCCGATTTTGATTTCAATCAGACCGTATGCTCCGTTCCTGAGATGTATGACGGTATCACACTCTAGTCCGGATTTATCCCGGTAATGATAAACGGTCCCGTCAAGAGCATCCGCATAAACCCGCAAATCACGGACACACAGAGTTTCAAACAGGAACCCACAGGTATTCAGGTCTTTTAGCAGGTCGCCGGGTCCGATACCAAGTGCAGCTGTAGCAATTGACGGGTCAGTGAAATATCTAGTTTCTGCAGATCGAATGGCTGTTTTCGAACGAAGGTTTGGATTCCATGCGGGGAGATTTTCGATGACAAAGATTGTTTTTAGCGCATCTATGTATCGTGACAGGGTATTCAGGGAAAATGTATTCTCATCCCCATCTACAATATCCTTTACGAGACCTGCATTGCTGATTTGACTTCCCTGGTTTCGTGCGAATGAACGCATCAGACGTTTAACATACTCCTCACTTTTTGGATATCTGTCTGAACGGTTTATGTCGGATTTTACGATTGAGTCATAATAACTTCTAGCCTGAATGAGTGCGATTTTTTCACTTTTTCCAAGAGAATTTGGCCATCCTCCGCGGCAGATGAGGTAGACAATATTTTCTAGTGTTAACAGATTGGTTCCTTTGATGAAGTCTGGAGAGATGAATAAGGAGGATAAACTGACGGATCCATTCGAATCTTCACTTTCATAGAGACTCATCGGTCTCATTTTGATCCACGAAAAGCGTCCGGTTCCCGTATGAAGAATCTTTTGTGTATCTGGTGGAACAGCAGAACCTGTGAGGATGAACTGTCCTTCTTCCCTACGATGATCTACTTCAAAACGAACAGCATCCCATAATTTAGGAAACAGCTGCCACTCATCAAGAAGCCGTGGAGCATCTCCTTCGAGAAGCAGTTGCGGTTGAGTTTCTGCCATTGTGGAATATTGAGCGAACTGTGCAGGATTCGAGAGGTAAATTATACTTTTTGCGACCTGTTCTGCAGTCGTTGTTTTACCACACCATTTTGGTCCTTCAATGAGCACTGCACCGGTTGCCTCCAGTTTGTCGGAAAGCAACGTGTCAACAATGCGTTTTCGGTACTCTTTCATGGAATTTACCCGTATATTGCATACTATTTTGTTTTTTAATCTTTATAATATTAATCGATTTGGCTGAAACATTTTAATCGATTTGGCCATTATCATTATTTACAGATACGGGGAATCTCTTTCAATTCCTAACCTTTAATAAGCAGTACAGGTAATCAGATACTATTATGATAACCGTACTGTCAGGCGGGACCGGAACCCCGAAACTTATTCGCGGTCTGCGCCAGATTCTGCGCGATAATGAAATAACGGTCATTGTCAATACCGGTGAAGATTTATGGATGTCCGGCCAGTATGTGTCTCCTGATATCGATACGGTGACCTATCTGTTTGCCGGTCTGCTGAATACGGATACCTGGTGGGGAATCAAAGGAGATACCATGCATACCTACCATGCGATGGAGCGTCTCGGATATAAGGAACCGCTTCCGCTCGGAGAACAGGACAGGGCAACCAATCTCGCACGAACCGCGTATCTGAATGCAGGTATGCGGCTGACCGAAGCGACAAAGAAGATAACCGACGGATACGGAATCTCCGCCCGGATCCTGCCGATGTCGGATCAGCAGGTCACGACGTATGTGGTCCAGGAAGACGATTCTCTGATGCATTATCAGGAGTACTGGGTCGGCAAACGCGGAAATGTCCCGATCAAAGGGGTTGTCCGGAAGACTGTCGACGGCAAGCCGCTTGCAGCTACGGCGGAAGCCATTGCCGCAATCGAGGAAAGCGACGGAGTGATCATCGGTCCGTCCAATCCGGTAACCAGTATCGGCCCGATTCTGGAATGCGCAGGTATCCGTGACGCGCTCAAGAAGAAATTCGTTGTCGGTGTAAGTCCGTTCATCGGCAACCGGCCGGTCAGCGGACCTGCTGCAGCACTGATGAAAGCCTGGGGATATGAATCGACATCGTTTGGTACAAAACAGGTGTATGCGGATGTCCTGGATGTTTTTGTTCAGGATCTCAAGGATACCGGTATCGAGGTCCCCGGATCCATCCGTCTCGATACCATGATGACCAATGTCAAGAAAGCGGAATCTCTTGCCTGGGATCTGCTTTCACTGTTCCCCAGAAAATAATCTATTTTTTTGCGAACGAAAATAGCGTACTCTTTTCGGAAATTACCGTTAAAACGAAAAAATAGCTGACGGGATATCTTCCCGTCATATAGAATGCGATTAGTGCTTTGCCTTTGCCTTGGCGCCCATCATGGATGCCTTTGAGCGGCGGATTCTGCGGCGAAGTCTCTGATCGGCAATCTTAGGTCCGCGTCCGCGTCCCTGCTGCTGGGCATTAGCCATGCGGCTGTCAATCTTTGCGACAATACTTGATCTCTTGAATCTCTGGTTCGGTCCCGGCTTCTTGACCTCTCCCTCTT
>DALTWN010000190.1 GCA_029987045.1 Methanocorpusculum sp. | reverse complement strand
ACACCCATGGCGAGCTTGGGGCCGCGTACCGGCGGAATCGGTGCGGTACCTGCTGCTGCGATGATCTTTCTGGTATCGAATCCGAGTTCGTTGAGTTTGTAGACGGCGGTTTCGACACAGCGTCCGGCAACCTGGATGGATCCGACGAGAGAGGAGGTCGGTGCGACCAGTGCACAGACTTCGCTGACCGGGACATTACACTTGTCTGCAATCATCTGCATGACGGATTCGCTCGGCAGTTTGTCTGCTTCCAGACAGATGACGGTGGATTCGGCTTCGTCGTGGTAATCGATGACTTCGTAGGTGTGTTTCGGCTGGAGGGACAATGCGCGTGCCGGTCCGGAACCCATTGCGAAGAATCCGTCGTGCTTGACACTCCATCCTGCTTTCTGTGCACCGAGGCAGGAGATTGCCGGGAAGTCGGTGCTGATGTCGATGAAGGTCATCGGAACGTTGCCGACCATGCCCTGGCGGAAGTTGACATCGCCAAGACCGCCCATGCAGATTGCGGTGTAGTAGTATCCTGCACCGAAGCTGCCCGGTACATTGACACCACAGTCTACAATACGTGCGCCGTTGTCGAGTTCGTGATATGCGACATTGAGCCACTCGGAATCCTCAACGAGTTCCTGGAAAAGCTCTAAACCTAATTCGTTTACACTTACCAAAATTAAAACCCCCTTTGAAAAGGATATTACTGATACTATTCGCAGGGAAAATAGATAAGAGTGTTGTTTGATGGTGTAGTGTCCAGAAACACATCTTATTGGGTGGACAGTATATATGCGAATTTCCCAAAACCGATATTTTTTCAATTTTGGGAAATTAAACACGCACCGATTCTCATCCAGGGGATGCGCATCCGGGCACTTCCCGGATCTCGTTTACGATTCCGGTACCTATCCTGAGATGATTGTTATTTATTCTCTGGTTTATGGGAAAGCGACCGGACACAGGTCTCGATATCGTAGCGGGAACCGTGCAGGCTGATGAATCTGCGTCTGCCGGAACCGGCATTCACGTATTTCTGCTCGATCAGGCCGACCTTGACGAGTTCGAGGATGATTTCCGCAAGCCGTGATTTCTTCGGGCCGTAGAGCGCCAGTTCCTGTTCGAGCTCCTTCGTCGATACCGTGTCCCGTTCGGCAAGCATCTCGACGATGGTGCGCAGGACCAGGAACTCATCGGGCGCAAGCGATCTGATGCGGTCGAAGATACGTACGTTCATCATGGTCCCGATGACCTTGTCCACATCCTCTTCGGTCACGGATCTTCGGGCATCGCGTTCCGCGGTGAGCACCGACCGTTTGATGATGTCCAGACCGAACCGCACATCCTCATAATGCATGCAGATCTCGACGACCTTGTCCAGGAGTTCGGGTGAAAACACACGCGGATACAGACCAGCCTTCACTCTGTCACCAAGGATACTTGCTATCTCGTTCGCGGTATACGGCGGGTACTCGATAACTTCCGGATGGAACGTCGACCGGGTACGCACATCGAGATTCTCGAACACATCGACGAGCGGATCGCTGATGATGACGATCATGCCGATATTGAGTTCCGGAAATGCCTCGTGCAGACGGACGAACGGATAGATGACATTGATGAACTCCTTTTCATAGATCAGATAATTCGCATCATCCAGACATACCAGCGGCTGGACCTTCTCTGCAAGCAGGTACTGGGCCGTCTGGTCCAGAATCTGTTTCAGCGAGGTTCCCGACGGCGGAATGCGCAGTTTGGTGAGTTCGGAAAATACCCGGGAGAACACCGCATACTGGGTCGAATCGATCTTGCAGTTGACATAGATCGGCACGACCTTGTCCGTCAGATTCCTGACAACTTCGAAGATCTTCTTGACCGACGTCGTCTTGCCGGTAGCCGGCGGTCCGCGACAGACCGTGTCCAGGATACGTCCGCCGTGAAACGCCGGATGGATGGAAAACGACAGCGAATCGGTCTGGTCGCTGCGGAAAGAGAACTGCTCGGGAACATAACTCAGTTCGAATACGTCCGGATCCTTGAACAGGGTTTCATCCCATCTGAGCATCTTCTTGTTCATGATATCTTGATAATAGTTATTTCATGCAGTCCTTGCAGAGGATCTTGTGATTGAACAGCATGGATACATCACGCTGGAGCTTACTGACCGTAGCGCCGCATTTGCTGCAGACGAACTCTTCCGCCGACTCCTCGACGAGCGGGGCAGGCGGCAGACGAAGATAATCCGCTTCATCGATTTCCTCACGTTTGTCTTCTTCTTCATCGTCGAGCGACGGGTCTGCCGGTTCATCCAGCGTCTCTTCCTCTGCCGCGGAAGAACCTGCGGAAAACAGATCCATGGATACCGCATCGTCAGCCGAAATCCCGAACGGCTCTTCATCCGGAGTCGCGTCGGTTTCCGCATCCGCAAGAACACGGCGGCGGTATCCGTCTATCGTCGCACGGACGGCAGAATCATTGGTGCCGTATCCTGCCAGCGCATCGGCAAGGAACGTGCGCAGGTCATCTGCATCATATTCCGTTTCTGCCGTATCCGAAACTTCCAGATGAAGCGTTCCGCTGGTTCCCAGATTGATCGTGACACCGACGGTCAGTTTTCGTGTATCCGACATATCTACTATGA
>DALTWN010000013.1 GCA_029987045.1 Methanocorpusculum sp. | reverse complement strand
GAACGCGAAAGGCGAACTGCCGACATGGGAAGGCGAACAGATTCCGGTACCGTTCTCCGTTGCGATGGAAGCAGGCAGACTGCGGCGTGAACAGAATTTCGCGGAGTACCGGTCGGATACTGCATCCATCGTGTTCGCCGAGAAGATGCTTGCGGAAATGCAGAAGAACCGGACCGTTACCGCGACCGACCGTCTGATTGTGCTCGAAGATGCCGACGAAGGCGTCGTGGTCAATCTCTGTGCCGGCCACAAGGTGAACGAGGCACTGGGCCGGATCCTGTCGATCCTGCTTTCCGCACGGTACGGGTCCGCCATCGGTATCGAAACGAACGCATACCGCATATTCCTGCGTCTGCCGGCGAATCTCGGTGCATGCGACGTGGAAGAGACACTGCTGTCGCTTCAGCCGGACCATGTCGACGGCATCCTGAAACTCGCGCTCAAGAAAACCTCGCTCTACAAATGGCGGCTGGTACAGGTCGCGAAGAAATTCGGTGCCATCGACGCCGACGCCGATTATGAAAAAATCAGCATGAACCGTCTGCTTGACCTGTTCGACGGCACGGTCATCGAAGACGAAGCGTTCCGGGAACTCTTCTTTTCCAGCATGGATGCGGACGGCGCAAAGGAAGTGGTCAGAAGACTTGCCGCCCATGAGATCGAAACGAAATGCAGCAGGCTGTCGGTCATCGGGGCACAGGGTCTGTTCTCCGAACGCGACATGGTGACTCCGCCGGGAGAAGACCAGGCGATCCTGGAATCCGTCAAGCACCGCATCGACGAGACCGATATCGTTCTTGCCTGCATGCACTGCAGGAAATGGCATTCACGGACAAAGACCGGCCGTGTCCCCGACGCTCCCGTATGTCCGCTGTGCGGCGCAAAACTGGTCGCGGTACTCAAACCCTACGAGGAACAGCAGTTCCTCGCCCTGAAAAAGACGAAACTGTCCGGCGAAGAGGAAGAGAACAGAAAACGCATGATGAAGAATGCGAACATGGTGCTCTCCGGCGGAAAACCGGCCATCATCGCTCTTTCGGGCCGCGGCGTCGGACCGGATACCGCCGCACGGATCCTCGCGACATTCGCGAAAGGCGACAACTTCTATCGTGAGATCCTCAAGGCCGAACGGCAGTTCGTCCAGACCCACCAATACTGGAAATAGGGAAAAACAACAAGTAACGATACTGCGGTTTTTTTATCTTCCAATAACATATAGTGGAGTACCTTACCCGTAGTCGGATATAGTTTCCATGGATCTCAGTACAGCACCGCTTCCGAAACGCACGACACAGATTCTTGTCGTAGTCGGCGCCATCCTGCTCTACGGAATCATCGCAGGAATCCGTGCGAACGCCAGTCTTCTCTCTTCGCTGATTTCCGCCACTACGGGCATTGCCTATGGCAACGTCTCGCTCGCATTTTCCATAATGAATCTCATAATGGCATGTTCCATTCCGCTCATTGCGATTCTCACCCTGAAGGTCCGGTATGCCTACCTGTTTTTCATCGGTATCATAACAGCCGCCATCGGATTCTTCGGCACAGCGGGTGCGACGACCACTGCCGGCATCATTGTCTTCCTCGGAATCTTCTTCGGTATCGGCGCATCCGTTCTCTCCTTTTCCATCGTCTACAGTGCTGCAAAACCGTTCTTCGGTGAAAAAGGCAGCGCCATTCTTTCCGGAGTTCTCCTTGCAGCCCAGGGAGCGATGGGTGTCTGCGTCTCCTCGTTCATCGGTACGACTTCCGAGACATTCGGGCTGAAACTTTCGCTGATTCTGATTTCCGCCGTCATTGCCTGCCTTATCCCGTTCACCTTCATTTTCCGGAAACGCAGAACGGATCCGGCTCCAACGACTGCGGATGAAACCCGGGAAAAGGTGAAGCTGACAACGGTCTTCAGGAAGATGCTGACCACGCCGTTCCTCTATATGCTGCTACTCGGATTCATCGCCTTCGGAATGGGCGACGGGTTCCTCGTGAACCATCTGTCCCAGGGGGTATATGTGATCTACGGTGCCGATGAGACCGCCCAGTCGTTCCTGGTATCCGTCTATGCGGTCTCCGTCATGGCAGGAGCACTCTCCGGCGGACTTATCGCCGCCAGGGCAAGGAACCGGGCACTCACGCTTTCCATCATCTTCCTCATCTGGGTAGGAATCAATATGGGCCTGCGGGTATTGGTTGATTATTATCTGGATACCGGTTTCTTCACGCCGGTACTCCTTTCCGTCATCCTTTTCCTGGGCGGGTTCCTGCTGAATGCCACCAATGTCCTGCTCATCGCACTGATCGGGGAACATGTCTCTGCCGCGTTTTCCGTACTCATCATCGGACTGTTCGATGCACTCGGATTCCTGATATATGCCATCAATCAGCTCATGGGTGGAATCCTGTTCGATATCTATGGCAATTTCCGTACGCTCGTCACCATCGTATTTTTCCTCTGCTGTGCCGCAGGAATCCTGTTCCTGATCTACGGCATCCGGCAGAGAAAGAAAGAGCCGAAGATCTACTTCTGACCGTACGGACCCGCGTATACCCGTCCGGAAACGGGCGGCGTATCCGTATGTTTTAACACATCGTCCGACCTATCATTATCCTCTAATCTATGAGCGGGCGTGAATCCTTTTCCGGAAAGATCGGACTTATCCTCACTGCAGCGGGAGCTACCGTGGGTCTCGGCAGTCTCTGGCGGTTCCCGTATCTTACCGCTCAGCAGGGCGGCGGCATATTCATCCTCATCTATCTCATCCTGATCGTCGCCCTCGGTCTGCCGCTGTTCATCACCGAGTTCGCGGTCGGAAAACATGCACAGACCGGCGTTCTCGATGCATTCCGCAAACTCAATCCGAAATTCTGGTATCTGGGCCTGCTCTCCATCGCGGCGATCCTGCTGACCATGCCGTACTACTCGATCATCGGGGCGAACAGTCTCAAGTACGGCGTGATGTACATCGCAGGATCCGGCGGCGAACTGCTGGACTCCGGATTCTATACCGGCTACATCTCACAGGTCCTTGAACCGCTCCTGTGGCTTGCGGGATTCGTCGTTCTCACCGGTATCGTCGGTCTGTTCGGTCTGAAGAAAGGCATCGAACGCCTCTGCAAGGTCGTCATGCCGGCGGTCATCTTCCTGCTCATCGGACTGACCGTCTTCTGTCTCACGCTGCCGGGAGCACTCGACGGTCTTGCGTATTATCTCGTTCCGAACATCGACAATTTCAAGCCGGACACCATCCTGGTCGCCATGGGCCATGTATTCTACTCGCTTTCCCTGGGATTCGGTGTCATCGTGACGCTCGGATCCTATATGAAACGCGACGAGGAAGTCTCCAGATCGGCACGACGGACGATCACGCTCACGTTCATCGTCGCACTGCTTGCCGGAGCGCTCATCATTCCGGCAAGCTACATCTGTACGAACGGACATCCGGAACTTCTCGGTTCGGGAACCATCTTCGAATCGCTGCCGATCGTCTTCTCGGCGATGCCTGCCGGCGGTATCCTGGGCGCGCTCTTCTTCCTGCTTCTCGGTCTTGCTGCACTTGCTCCGGTCGTCATCTTCTCCGAAGTCATCATCACGGCACTCTACGACAAGTTCAATGTCCCGCGACCGGTCGGCGTCGGCATCATGGTCGCTCTGCTCTTCGGCATCGGCACGCTCATCTCACTCGGATACGGACCGCTGTCCTGGGTCGAGATTGCCGGAAAACACATCCTCGAAATGTTCGACTTCGCCGTCGGCAGTATCCTGCTGCCGGTAACCGCATTCCTCACCTGTATCCTGATCGGGTACTGCTGCTGCAGATCCGCATTCCTGGAATCCAGCATGATCAGGCATCAGAAACTGTATATGTTCATGATCAGATTCTTCTGTCCCGCCTGCATCATCGCCATCTTCATCTACAGCATCGTTACCGCAGTGTCCTAATCGTGAAAAATCAACCGGAGAAATACATATTTTCCACTACATTCCACCATTTTAGGAGCTGTTTCCCATCTATTGGACGTACATCATTCCCTGTTTTTGCGGTAAACTATTCCCTGTTTTTGAGGTAAACCATTCCCTGTTTTTGAGGCAAACCATTCCCTGTTTTTGAGGCAAATCATTCCCTGTTTTTGAGGCAAATCATTCCCTGTTTTTGAGGTAAACTATTCCCTGTTTTTGAGGTAAACTATTCCCTGTTTTTGAGGTAAATCATTCCCTGTTTTTGAGGTAAAACATTCCCTGTTTTTGAGGTAAAATATTCCCTGTTTTTGAGGCAGACTCTTCAAAAGGCCGAACCTGGAGATGCGGCCATTAAAAATCTATAATATAACAAATGTTATAGTTTAGATTTCTGCCATCCTGAATACAAAAATACGGATTTCACCCCTACTTTCGAAGATACAGCTATTTATCGTTTGGAGTCATAGAATGATAACATGGGAAAGAAGAAGAAGCAATACAAACTGAAAGCAGTTGCCTCGTTCTCCGAATCCAAACAGAACTATTTCAATAGAGAACTGTCCTGGATCAAATTCAATGAACGTGTGTTCAATGAAGCGCAAAATCCGGAAAACCCGCTCATGGAACGGGTAGGATACCTTTCGATTGTAGCAGGAAACCTGGATGAATTCTTCTCGGTCCGTGTCCCGCCGTATCAGCATTCCAAAACGGATCTTTCGAACGAATATACCAATCTGGAAAAGACGAAGGACCAGCTGGGAATCATCTATTTCCGTACCATCTATCTCATGCGGCGGATGTCGAAACTCTGGAATTCCACCCTTGTTCCGGAACTGAAGAAGGAAGGAATCACCTTCATGGAATGGGATGACCTTTCCGACGCAGAGAAGGAATCCTTCGTGAACCTGCTGTCCGACGAGACATTCCCCATCATCAGAAGCAACCAGAAGGATACGATCGACACACCGGTGGCAAGAGGCATAACGTTCGGCGTCGAACTCGGATCGAGTGTCGCGGTCGTGCTCGTCCAGGATGTCATCGACAAACTGGGAAGAATCCTTCCCGTCGGAAAAAGCGGAAAAAGCTTCATCTTCATCGAGAATATCCTCGTGAACTATATCGAGAAACTGTTCCTCGGCGAAGAAGTCTATGCCATTTTCCCGTTCCGTCTGACCCGTGATGCGGATCTGGCACTGAGCGGCGACGATGCGGAGGATCTCTATGAAGCACTGAAGAAGGCAAAGGAGGAACTGCCGAACCGCCAGCCCAGCCGTCTTGAAACCCTTGAATCCGCACCGTACGGATACACGGCAAAGATCGCCAAGTTATGCGATCTGCAGCCGGAACTCGTCTATGACTACAAGGCACCGCTCGGCCTCAAGGATATCAATCAGATCACGGTAACCGACCGGAATCTCTACTATCCGCCGTTCACCCCGCAGGTTCCGGAAGGACTGGAAAAGGAGGGACTGTTCGATTCAATCAAGGAACATGACCGTCTGCAGTTCACCCCGTACACCAGTTTCAACGGACTGCTGAACTTCCTCAATGCCGCCGCGGAAGATCCGAAGGTGACGGAAATCTCGATGACCCTGTACCGTCTCGGTTCGCAGTCGCCGGTCGCCGAAGCGTTGAGCGCCGCCGCCAGACGCGGAGCGAAGGTCACTGCGGTCATCGAACTGAAAGCGAGTTTCGATGAAGAACGGAACTTCATGTGGACGGAAGAACTGAAGAAAGCGGGAGTGAACGTCATCCACGGCCCGGCGAATCTGAAGACCCATGGAAAATGCTGTCTTGTCACCCGTCGCGAAGGAAAGAAGACGGCACGGTACGCAACCATATCGACCGGAAACTACAATGCGAAGACGGCCGGAATCTACACGGATTTCTCCCTGTTCACGGCAGACAAGCGGATCACCGACGATCTCGTCGAGCTCTTCGACATGCTGAAGAAGGAAGAGACAAAAGGAGAGTTCAAGCATCTCCTGATCAGTCCGAAATACCTCGAAGAAGGAATCCTCGACCTCATCGACAAGGAGATCGAGAACCAGAAGAAGAAAGGAAACGGCCGCATCATCATCAAGACGAACTCCCTGACGGATACGAAGATGATCGATGCGCTCTATGCCGCATCGTCTGCCGGAGTCAAGATAACGCTGCTCATCCGCGGTATCTGCATGCTGCGTCCGGGAGTCGCGAACCTTTCGGAAAACATCACCGTTTCATCGACGGTCGGCCGGTTCCTCGAACATGCACGGGCATTCATGTTCGGAACCGGTGCCGATGCAAAGGTGTTCATCGGAAGTCCGGACCTTATGCCGCGCAACCTCCGAAAACGTGTCGAGATCGTCTGTCCAATCTATGACAAGGACGTGAAGAACACCATCATCGATATCCTCGGAACCTACATGGACGACAAAGGCGGCGCCTACTACCTCGACCAGTTCGGACGCTACAGCGTGCCCGTGGCAGGCAAGAAACGCGCCCAGGATATCTTCATCGAAAAGTTCAGCCGGAAAGCGGCCTGAACTTCCTTTTTTTCGCGGTTATTCTTCTTCCGTCTGCTGTTCTGCAAGAAGGGATGCCTGTGCATCCACTGCAGGTCCGTCCTGCGGGAATCTGACATACGTGTTGTCGGGGAGAAGTCTTCGCGCCTTGGTGTTGTCTGCAAGGAGCAGATCGAGAATGTGATGGATCTTCGCACGGATCGCGGCATCGAGGACCGGGCATGCGACTTCCACTCTCCGGTCCGTGTTGCGGGTCATGAAATCGGCGGACGCGATATACATCTTCTCTTCCTTTCCTTCTCCGAAGACATAGATCCTCGAGTGTTCGAGGAATCTGCCGACGATGCTGCGTACGGTGATGTTCTCGGTCTCATCCGGCAGTCCCGGGATAATACAGCAGATTCCTCTGACGATCAGGTCGATCCGGACACCGGCGCACGATGCCTTTTTCAGCCGGTCGATGATGTCGATCTCGGTCAGTGAATTGATCTTGACGATGATCCGGCCACGGTCGCCCTTGGCGATCTCTTCATCGATCAGGTCGAGAACCGTATTCTTCAGACCGAACGGCGCTACCAGCAGATGCGTATACTCGCCGCGGAGATTCGCCATTGCCATGTTCTTGAAGAACCGGTCGGCATCCGCACCGAGTTCCTGATCGGCGCTCATCAGGGCAAGATCCGTATACAGCTCGCTCGTCTTTTCATTGTAGTTGCCGGTACCTATCTGCGTATAGTACCGGATTCCGCTGCGTTCCTTGCGCGTAATCAGACAGATCTTCGAATGCACCTTGAACTCTTCGAATCCGTAGATGATCCTGCATCCCGCCTCTTCGAGACATTCCGACCAGTCGATGTTGTTCTGTTCATCGAACCGTGCACGAAGTTCGATGAAGACCGTGACATCGATACCGTTCTCCGCCGCGGCACAGAGATAATCGACGAGTTTCGCTTTCCGTGCGAGACGATAGATGGTGATCCTGATGGACGTGACGCTCTTGTCGTATGCCGCTTCCTTGACCATCCGCAGGAACGGTTTCATGCTCTCGAACGGATAGGAGAGAAGGACATCGTGTTTCGCAAGATGTCTGATGACCGGTGTCTTGTCGGAAAGTTCTGCGGGAATCCGGGGAACGAACGGCGGATAGGTCAGCAGGGTGCGGACATTCGGCGACAGTTCCTTTTCCAGGTCGAAGGCATAGGAAAGATTCAGCGGCGCCGTCGTCGTATAAACCTGCATGGGAGTCAGGGAAAGCATCTTGCACAGATACTGCTGGAAATCCTCGCTCACCTTGCTTCCCAGTTCCAGACGTACCGGTGCGAGCTTCTTCCGTTTCAGCAGCAGGTCGCGCATGATGACCCGGAAATCGGCGGTATTGTCGCCGAAATCGTCATCGGACGGACTCACGTCGGCATTCCGCGTGACACAGAAGACCGTCTTCTCCTTGACGGTATACATGCTGAAGAGAGAATCCAGCCGGTCGAGAAGCAGATCCTCGATACGGACATAGCGCAGATGCGTGCCCGGAATGATGATGATGCTCGGCAGTCCCGGCGGAATCGGAATGACGCCGAACACCTTCTTCTTCTTTCCGTCCTTGAGAATCGCACCGATATGCAGCACATTGTTCTGGAGATGCGGGAACGGGTGATGGGTATCCACGATCTGGGGAGACAGGACCGGTGCGATGGACAGTTTGAATTCCTTCTTCAGGAACTTCTTCTCGTCACCGGACAGATCGTCGATCCTGCAGTTCCGGATACCGATATCGTTCAGTTTCTTGCTGACGTTCTTGTAGATCTTCTCTTTCAGTTTATAGAGCGGTTTTACCGCAGGAAAGATCGCTTCGAGCTCCTCTTTCGGCGTCATGCCCGATTTCAGGTCGGCCATATCGGGCGTCATGACCATCATGTCGTAGATACTGCCGACCCGGATCATGAAGAATTCATCCAGGTTGCTCGTGAAGATCGAGATGAACTTCAGACGTTCGAGGAGCGGAACGGTCGGATCTTCCGCTTCCCGCAGTACGCGTTCGTTGAATTTCAGCCAGGAAAGTTCCCGGTTCTGGGTATATGTTCGCTGTTCTTTCACCATTCTAGTTCACCTCTCCGCTTTCGAGATAGTGCATGAGACATCCTTCTCGGACACCCGTCCTGCTGACCCGGACCTGTTTTGCCTGGACCCGGTCCGCTATCGCGAGCAGGATACATGCTCCCGGAACGATCGTATGGATCCGGTCCGGTTCTTCCCGGAGGATGAAATCGGCCAGGGCATGCCGTTCCCGGCCCAGGAGACCCGCGATATCCTCCGGCGTATACTCCCGTGATTTCTTCTTGTCATGAAGAAGATGCCGGAGGAGTCTTCCGCATCCGCGAACGGTTCCCCCGATACCGCAGATGACCGGAATCCTGTCCGGCAGTGAAGATGCCGCGAGTGCTGCGGATACCGTGTCCCGGATGCGCGTCATCTCCTCCGGTGTCGGAATGATGTCCCGTACACAGTTGCGGTACATGACAAGAGACCCGACCGGAATCGAGCAGGAAGACCGGACCGTTCCATCGACGTAATAGACGAGTTCGGTACTGCCGCCGCCGATGTCCACGATCAGGCCTTCGCTGTCTGCGAGGTTCCGTTTCACGCCGATGAAATCGATCGCCGCTTCCTCTTCACCGGAGAGGATAGTGACCGGTGCATTGCAGATCCGTTCAAACCGCATCCGCACTTCTTCGGCGTTATCGATGCCGCGAAGGGGAGCCGTCGCGAAACAGATGCGTTTCTTCACCTGAACATAGGAAAGGAACGTCGTCAGTTCCGAAAGCGCCTCTTCACCCCGCCGGATTCCTTCCGCAACCATATGGCCGTTCTGGACATATCCCGCAAGACCTGCAGTGACCTTCTTGTTCGCAAGGAGCGTTATCGCCCCGTCATGGACATGATACAGGGACAGACGGATGGTATTCGACCCTATATCGATGACGGCATACATGTTCTATTCTATGTCGGTCAAGGAATAAAGTCTCATCGATAGGCAGGATCCAGAAGATAGAAAACCCTTCTTTTTTTCACCGGTCACGATCGTTTATATGCACGAACAGATAACATGTCTTCATGCATATCAGTACAGATCAGAAGGCGGTCTTCTGATGGACGAAACCGCCAGAACCGAGGCACGGAACTATCTTGCGGCTGCAGGATTCTTCCTGGTCGCTGCAAGTTTCCTTCTTCCGCTGATACCGAACATCGGTATCGCCACATTCGTTCCGCCGAGCAGTACGCAGAGTCTGATATTCGGTATCGGACTGCTCATCGTCGCCACACTCCTTGTCGTTCTGCGGAACCGCGACCTTATCGCAATCAGCTTCTTCACGATGGGATTTCTCCAGCTGTTCTATGCATTCAGTTCTTCGCCGACATGGAACACGGTCGCCATGGGATTCATGCTTCTCGTGGCACTGGTGACACTCACCTCCAGGGAGAACGTGAAATGGCTGGTATTCCTCATTCCGCTGATCTGGTTCATTCAGCGGATTATCCGGACATTCACAGAATACAACGCAGCTGTCCTGATTCTCTTCTTCGGCATTCTTACTGTTCTGTCTCTCTACTATGCCTTCGCCTGTGCATGCGAACGGTTCAGCCTGCCGGGACGCAAACTGCTTACGGCAGACGAACAGACCGACTTCAGGGCATCCGGCTCTGTCTTAGGCTACATGCTGTTCGCTCTTTCCTGTGCAGGATATACGCTCTACTATATCTTCGGAGAAACCGTGCTGCCGATGGAAACGGTATCGGCGATCCAGACCCTCTGTTCGGTTCTGCTGATCTTTGTAGCCATCCTGCTCTTTGCCGTCGGCAGGATGCGGTTCACCCCGGTCATGTTTCTGCTGATGGGAGTGACCGATATCCTCTGCCTCTATTGTTCCGGACCCATGTTCATCGGTACTGGCATCCTCTTCCTCTGTATCGGTCTTTTCGCCATGCTCAGAAAGGAATCCAGAATATTGCCCGGCATCATGCTCATCCTCCTGGGTCTTGTGCTGATCATTGTCGATACCGGTTTTACCATGGGATTAACGATGCTTGGAGCAGTGCTCGAAGGCATCGTCGCTCTGATCGCGATCTATCTTTCTTTCGTGGTTTACTCGCAGAGAAAACTCCCGAAATTCTAATTTTTTCACGGGTTCTGCAAAAAACAGGCATGCCCGGCGGAGTTTTGATTCTTACGTTCGGAGAGAGAATCTCTTCGCAATTACCATTATTATGTAACACGGAAAATAGTAAGACAGATGTCTGAAACTGCTGAAAATACGCTTCCGAATGCCAAAAGACAATTCAACTTCGATTTCATCAAGATGATCATCATCTTCGGTCTTGTACCGGTCCATCTCTTCGAACGGTGCCTGCTTCTTGAGGATTACAGTGTCAGTCATCTCGGATTCGATTCGTTCCAGTCGGCAATTTCGACGATTCTTGAGTTGGCTGATGGTGTCATCGGTGCATGCATGTTCATGTTCTGCCTGGGTCTCGGGGTGGCATACTCGGTGCACAAGGCCCCCGGTTTTCTTCTGAAACGATCCGGAATCATCCTTGCCGCAGCCATCATTCTTGCGCTGCTTACCAATACCATCAGCCTGACCATTCTTGGCGTGATAAACCAGAATCCCGCATATTTCGAGTCTGCGGTCTGGTGGCTGTTCTGCTGCGATATCCTGAACTTCGCAACGCTCGTGTTCCTGTTCTTTGCGGCCGCACGTAAATTCAAGCTTTCGAACATCACTATCATTGCCATCTCCGTGGTCCTGCTGATTATCGCTGCGTTCATCCCGAAACTGATTTTCCCGGACAACATCATCGCATCGGATCTTATCGGATGGCTGGTCTTCCAGGATACAGGATACTCGTTCTTCCCGTTCATGCAGTGGCTGATTTTCCCGGTTGCCGGATACGTGTTCGCGCAGTTCCTGCAGAAGACAGAACATCGTGAGAAATTCTATGGCATTGTCATGCTCATCGGTGCGGTCGCCTTCGCCGGCATTACCCTGGTCTCGATGCTGCTTGGTATCGATATCACCACGTTCTTCTCGACCTACAACGGAGACATCTACAACAAGACACTCCTGGGTGCCCTGTGGTCGCTTTCGTTCATGCTGTTCTTTTCAGCACTGATCTTCTTCCTGACGCGGAAAGTGAAGGAAACGTCGTGCCTCCACCGGTTCGCAGAGAATGTCAGCCACCGTATCACGGTATTCTATTGTCTTCAGTGGATCATCATCGGATTCCTCGGATTCTGGGTATTCCCGGCAGTCGGCATGAGTCCGATCAATATCGCTCAGCTGTTCATCTTCACGGTGCTGATCATCGTCGTCTGCTATTTCCTTTCCGGATGGATCCAGAAAGGTCTCAGGAAAATAGGGATTCCGCTCTGATACGGGATTATCTGGGAGCATCTCTCGAATACAGACGGAAAAGGAAATGCAATCGGTTCAGATCATCTGCCGCTGATGATCAATCCTGCCTCAGCCGGAATTGAGCCGGCGACCTACAGATCTTCACTTCATCCGGATTATCAACAAGTTCACGTGTAGCCCCTTTGTGGTTCGGTTGACCGCCAACTTTCTTT
>DALTWN010000189.1 GCA_029987045.1 Methanocorpusculum sp. | reverse complement strand
CCACGCACTAATGTAGATACTATCTATGTGTGCGCAATTTAATGTCCTGTTATCCGAAGAACAGATCAATACCCGCATCGCAGAACTTGCTGCGGAGATTGACCGAGACTATGCCGGAAAAGAAGTCGTTTTCCTCATCACACTAAGAGGAGCGGTAATCTTTGGGTGTGAACTTGCAAAACGCGTCAAGACCCCGGTCTATTTCGAATTCATTCAAACCTCCAGTTATGTAGGAACTACATCCAGTGGAATCATCGCCATGAAGATCGATGTCGATAAATCCGCAATCGAAGGAAAACATGTCATCATCATCGAAGACATCATCGATACGGGAAAGACGCTGAAGATGGTCAAGGGACTTATCCAGGGCCGCAATCCGGCATCACTGAAGATCTGTTCACTGCTCGACAAACACGAATGCAGAAAGGTCGAGCTGGAAGGAGATTATATCGGATTCGAAATCGGCAACGACTTCATCGTCGGGTATGGTCTGGATTATGATCAGAAATACCGTAACCTTCCCTACATTGGTATCTACGACGAGTCAAAAGCGTAAAAAAATATTAGTAACTATTCACCCCCCAATTTTTTGCGCATGATGTTTTTCACATGTTTTGAATTTACTTAAATCCCATACCCTGGGGGAAACCCTCAAAGGAGCCTGAATAGTTACAATGACTTAAATTCGGAAGCTCTTTCAGTATTCTGTCTCTGAATAGAACTTATAGAAATCAAGATATGTTAATGCTGATGATTTTGTGCACTCTTCTGCTGAAATGAAAATACACGATTGTGCTGATTAAAAGTGCACGGTTATGCTGACAAAAATGCACGACATCTGTGTATAATTGTCTAAAATGTTAACCTCTATTTATAAATGGAGGGTGTCGGGAACAATCGTATAGAAACCTATGAGATGTTCATCAGAATACATGAGCCTAGTCACTGAAAGCCAGTTATCCTGATTTTTTAGAGCATCATTTTTCAGATAGTCATTAAGATCAGCATTACCACAGTCAAAATCATTAAGACAGTGTGTATAATTCAGGACTACAAAAGAATTGGTCATTGTCGCAACGTGATTATATCGGTTTTCCAGCCGCTTTTCTCCGTGCTTTTACTTCCCGAATGAGTTCACGGCCTTTTTCGGTAAACGTAGGATTTGCCATATACTCATCAAAGTCACGTGCATCCTCACCTTCCAAAACGAGCCCTAAATCTATTGGTCGTGCCATAAGTAATAGCAATTTATCTTTAGTAAAAGAATAAGTTTTGGATTCTTAAATCCCCTTGTAGAATCCAGAATAATATCAAATATTATTTTTCAGTGCATCCACTGCCGCGGATGCGATTGCAAAAACCTGGTCCGGCCCGTACTTTTCAGTGTTGATGACTAGGTCGAACGGTTCCTGGGATAAAATATCGATATCGTAATATTCCCGGTACCGGAGTGCTTCACAGCGTTCACGTTCCACGGTGAGTTCATACGATGTTTCCGGAGTGATACCCTCACGTTCTGCAATACGTGCAGACCGACATTTCTGGGATGCAGTCAGCAGAATCTTGATGTCTGCATTTTCCACCATCCATCCGGACAGACGGCTTTCGATAAGGATATTGTCATTGTCTTTGGCAAACTGTGTCTGTCTGCGGTCGACTTCATGATCGATATCCGGGTTCTGTTTTGCAAGTTCACCGAATTCAGCAAGGGTCATGCCGCGTTCTTTTGCACTGTCACGGAAGAACGATCCACCGGAATAGAAAGAAAGACCGTATCGTGCAGCAAGCGCTTTACCGAGAGTGGTAGTTCCGGATCCTGGCTGGCCGCCGATACAGATTCTCACGTTACATTCCTCCGATATTGAGTGCCTTGCGGATAATCTGAGACATACACAGGGAACAGATCAGATACCAGATAAGCCAAAGCGGGAAGATGAACCAGGACGTGTACGAAGACAGGCCGCCGAACGGAATGACCAGGGCGTTGGTCAGGTCTGCAAGCTGCGGGAATAACTGCAGAGTGGTTTCCGAAAGTGCATGTTCATCGATGTACTTGTAGAGCCAGAAGAAGATTGGAATCGTCAGGACCAGGATCCACATCATCGGCTTGAACTGGTTCTGGGACATTTTCATCTGATCTTTCATCATTGCCTGCTGCTGTGCCTGCATCTTCTTGAGAAGGCGTTCGTCGCCCAGCTTCTGTGCTTCACGGAACTTTGCGTTGAATTCTTTCATCTTCTCCTGGTTCTTCTGCATTGCCTCATAGTCAATGGTGTACTTCTGCAGAATCGAGGAGTAGAAACCAGTAATGGTCGACAGGATAAGCACCAGGGCAAAGAACGGCAACCCCAGTGCCACGAACGGACTGATGATGATATCCACGACACCAGCGATGGCATTGCGGGCAGCTGTCCATTGATAGAGCAGCATCATTGCAACCATCGCACCCAGTGCTATGAACATGCCGTACTTGTCGAAAATCTTACCCATTCACGTTACCTCAGAACGGCAACAAGTTCATCGACTGCCTTGTCAACAAGGAAATCGGCATTGGTGATGATCTTGACAGTACATCCGGTAAGCATCGAGTATGCCGCGGCGAATGCACGGTTCATTTCCTGGTGTTCTGCAATGGA
>DALTWN010000012.1 GCA_029987045.1 Methanocorpusculum sp. | reverse complement strand
TGGTGCAGAGGACTCGTGGTCTAGCTGGCTATGACGTCGCCTTGACATGGCGGAGGTCCTGGATTCGAATTCCAGCGGGTCCACTTCTTTTGTTGTTTTTTCTGTGATTCTAAAAGTACATCAGTCCACGACACGTACGCGTGGTTATCACTGCACAAATCGAGAAAAAATAGGTTAGATGTCCGGTACGAATTTCGTACCGTAGTGGATGATGCCGCCTTCTTCTTCCTTGTCGATGATACGGAAGACGGAACGTACCGGCATGCCGATATAGACTTCGTCCGGTTCACAGATCACATGCGTCGTAAGACGTGCTCCTTCCTCAAGTTCAACGATAGCAAGGACATACGGCTTCATTTCGGCATACTGGTCGCTTGACGAATAAATAACGGAATAGGTCAGCACCTTGCCTTTACCCGAGAACTGGATCTCGGACATCTTACCGTCGCGTCTGCAGTGCGGACAAACCGGTCTTCCGGGGAAGAATGTCTTTCCACACACTTCGCATTTCGATCCGATGAGATTGTACCTCTGCGGAATCTTTCGCCAGAAACGTGCTACTGTCATTGTTTATGCCCTCCCGAAAATATGCGTGACAACCGTTGCGCCGGTACCGCCGACATTCTGCGTCATACCGATCTCCGCACCTTCGACCTGGCGTCCTCCTGCTTCTCCTCTCAGCTGCTGGACGACTTCCCAGACCTGTTTGATACCCGTTGCGCCGACCGGATGGCCGCAGGCCTTCAGACCGCCGGAGGTGTTGACCGGAAGCTTTCCGCCGATCATGGTCTCTCCTTCTGCAGTGAACCGTCCCGCAGTGCCTTTCTTGACGAACCCGAGATCCTCGATCGCACAGAGTTCCGCAATGGTGAAACAGTCATGGACTTCAACGAAATCGATATCCTTCCGCTCCAGTTTTGCCTGCTCGAATGCCATGTTTCCTGCACGAACAGTAGCGCCCATGGTGGAGAAATCCGGACGGTCATGCAGCGCGATGGTGTCTCCTGCCTGCGCAGAAGCAAGGACCTTGATCGGAGTATCGGTGAATTCACGTGCACGGTCCAGGGAACAGACGACAACGGCGGCCGCTCCATCGGATACCGGAGAACAGTCGAACAGTCGCAGCGGCGATGCCACCATCGTCGAGTTCATGACCGTATCCAGCGTGATTTCGTTGCGGAAATGCGCATAGGGATTGCGTGCGCCGTGATAATGGTTCTTGACAGCCACCTGTGCGAGCTCTTCACGGGTCAGACCGTATTTGTGCATGTAATCACAGGCAATCATCGCATAGAGACCGGGGAAGGTTGCACCGGCAAAACTCTCCCATTCACGGTCCGCCGCACCGCAGAGAACATCGGTCGCATCACCGACATCGGTCATCTTCTCGACACCGGCAGCGATAACCACATCGGACATTCCCGACGCGACCGCCGCAACCGCCTGACGGAATGCAAGACCTCCTGATGCACAGGCTGCCTCGACACGTGTCGCCGGAATATGCAGATCGCCGCCCAGACCGACATAGTCCGCGACAAGCGCACCGACGTGTTCCTGACCGATGAACCGGCCGGCAGACATCGATCCGACGAACAGTGCATCGATTTCACTTCCGGAAACATTCGCATCATCGAGTGCCGCAACACCTGCTTCCGTACTGAGATCGCGCAGTGACGAATGCCAGCGTTCTCCGAACTTCGTCATGCCTGCGCCAATTACTGCTACTTCTCTCATCTGTATCACATCCGTATTTTTCCTTTATGACGGGCGTATACCGCATAATCCAGGTATTTCTTCTTCGCAAGCATATCCTCGACGGAAGGAGCTGCACTCCGGTCAATCTTCGTCCTGATATTTTCAGTGACGGTGATATCGAAGGCATCCGAACCCGCACCGCTGCCGTAACTGGTAACGAAGATACGGTCACCCGGCTTTGCAATATCCAGGACTGCAGCAAGACCGAGCGGAACCGCACCGCTGTAGGTATTTCCCAGACGCGGAACCAGCAGACCCGGTCTGATCTGGTCACGGGTGAATCCAAGCACCTGCGCTGCCTTCTGCGGGAACTTGGCATTCGGCTGGTGGAATACCGCATAGGTATAATCCGACGGGGCAGTTCCCTGGCGTTCCATCATCATGCGTGCGGCAGACTCGACATGTTTGAAGTACCCCGGTTCTCCGGAGAATCTTCCTCCGTGCCGCGGATACTCTTCACCTTCACGACGCCAGAAATCCGGCGTATCCGTCGTGAACGAACAGGTATCATTGATTTCCGCAATCGGGTCGTCATTGCCGATGACATATGCCGCACCGCCTGCCGCCGCCGTATATTCCAGCGCATCGCCCGGGGCGCCCTGGGCGGTATCCGCACCAATTGCAACCGCATATTTCATCATGCCGGACGATACCAGACCCATTGCCGTCTGAATCCCGGCAGTACCTGCCTTACAGGCGAATTCATAGTCAGCAGCGGTCATCACCGGTGTCGCACCGATCGCTTCACCGACGGTAACTGCAGTCGGTTTCACCGCATACGGATGGGATTCCGATCCCACGTACACTGCCTTGATTTCCTCCGGATCAACCGGTCGTCTGCGCAGAGCCGCACGCGCTGCTTCAACGGCAAATGTTGCCGTATTCTCATCATAGTCCGGAACAGTCTTTTCAAAAACACCAAGACCTCCCGATATTTCAGCTGCATTCGCTCCCCAGACCCGTGCAATCTCTTCCACGGTTATACGATAGCGGGGGACATATGCTCCATAGGTGATTATTCCTACCATTCCTGTTTCCTCAATCTTACAATTACTTCTTCAACACCCAGTGTCGTACAAAGAGTCGTGATATGGTCACGTTCCGCGAGAAGCCGTGCCAATGGATGGACATCTTCACGTTCGATTCCCTGAAAAATCACATAGCGCGGTTTGAACGGGGTCACACGGATAGCAATCATCGGAGATTTCCCCGTTGACACATTGGTAAAGATGAGCACACGCTCGGTACTCCATCCATAGATACGATTGAATTCGCTTGGCGACAGATTCAGAATCGCATTCTCGCTGTTCACCACAGTATACCCGAAAATCGGAGCATCCAGTGATCCGCTGATATGCTGACATTCCAGAATCGTAGCAAGGTTATTGATGGGGATGGCGGATGGAAATTCATGAATATCCAGAATAACATCATCATCATAATTCGAGATGAACAGTTTTCCGAATTTCTTGATGTTCTGTCCGCCGTTCCTTTCATCAATTTCCAGAATCGCGTCGACAATCTTACCGACAACTGCGGTTCCCGGACTTTTTCTTCGTCCGCTTTCGTAGTCGCTCACTACGGAAGGAGATACGCCGAGCTGTTCGGCAAGAACACTCGGCGGTATCTGGAAACTGACTCGCCACTTCTTCAGCGCCTGACCCGGAGAATCGGAAAGAGTAATCTCTCCAGCCATCTTCTCAGCAAGTTGCTGCCTCAGTCCTGGTTTCATACTACTATTGTATGATAGTCGCAGAATAAAAGGTTATTCGTCAATTCACGAAGTCATTTCCCTAAAACTTCTTAAATCTGTAAAAGACGGCATACGTACCTCCTTCTTTCTTGCCGAAAGAATCGGGAATCCTGCCGGTAAACCAACCTGGTCCGGGGAAGGAGCGGGGTCATATCATAACTCATATATAATTACCATACCAATAATGGAGCATGCATTCAATAGATGGAGAAGACCTTATCTGTCTTCGGCAACTGGCATCTCTCGGCGGTATCCGCGGACCGGTAAAAATATCCACACAAGCCCTGGGCGATCTTCTGAATATCAGCCAGCAGACTGCTTCACGCAGAGTCCTTGCGCTTGAACGGGAACACCTGATTTCCCGCAGCACTGAAGCATCCGGACAGTTCATTCTCATCACCCAGGTGGGCGAAGAGGTCCTGCGCCGTGAATTCACCGCATACAGCAAAATATTCGACGAGACGGAAAACAAATACACACTGAAGGGAACCGTCGTCTCGGGAGTGGGCGAAGGAAGATACTATATGTCCATTGCCCATTATCAGGAGATGTTCACCAAACTCTGCGGGTTCACACCATATCCCGGAACATTGAATGTAAAGCTCAATCCGCAAAGCCTGCAGCTGAGAGCACGGCTGGAATCGCTGGACTGGCTGATTGTTCCGGGATTCAAGGATGAGCATCGCCAGTTCGGCGACGCACGCTGTCTTCTCTGTACTATTTCCGGCATCCCCTGCGCCATCGTGGCACCGCTGCGTACGCATCATCCATCAGAGATCATCGAAGTCATTTCCGGCGAACGGTTACGGGACAAACTGACGCTGACCGACGGATCCGCTGTCGAAGTTCTTGTCGGATAATTCAGTATGACAGATACACCCGCGGGGAAATCCCTCATACAGCCCCCGTTTCTTCCGATTACCAAGGAAGAAGCCAGGAAACTGGGATGGAACAAACCGGATATCATTCTTGTCAGTGCCGACGCATATGTGGACCATCCGTCGTTTGCAGCCGCTCTGCTCGGCCGTGTACTTGTCGACGCGGGATTTTCCACAGTCATCATCAATCAGCCGGACTGGCGCGACCATGAAGGAAAAACATTCCGGGAATTCGGCGAACCCAATCTCTTTTTCGCCGTAGTTCCCGGCGAAGTCGATTCACTCATCAATGCATATACGCCGGCTCTGCGAAAACGCCATGACGACAGTTATTCTCCCGACGGAAAGGTCACGCGGCCGGAGCGGACCACCATCGTATATGCGAACATCCTGCATCGTCTCTATCCGAAGACACCGGTCGTCATCGGCGGTGTCGAAGCAAGTCTGCGACGGTTCGCTCATTACGATTACTGGTCGGACAGTGTCCGCCAAAGTCTGCTTGCCGATACGCCGGCATCGGTTCTTGTCTATGGCGCCGGAGAAAAAACGCTCATAGAAATCGCCCGGCGGCTGAAACAGAACGAGTCACTGAAAGGAATTCCGGGAACCTGCCATACCATCACCGTCACCGAATTCAAGTCCGGTACCGTCACCGGAACCGTTCTTCCCGCGTTTCCCGACGTTAAGGACAGACAGACGTTCGCGAAGAGCTGGAACCTCTTTGCAACCGCAGACGGCACCATCATCCAGCCGCATCCAAAGACGGTCATCGTGCAGAATCCTCCGGGAGAACCGCTGACCTCCGCCGAACTTGACCATATCTATGAACTTCCGTTTACCCGGAAACAGCATCCGAAAATCAAGGGTGTTGTTCCTGCTCTGGAACCCGTACAGTTCTCGCTGACCACCCACCGCGGATGTTTCGGCGCATGTTCGTTCTGCTCCATTACGCATCATCAGGGCAAACGGATCGTATCACGCAGCATCGCATCTATCGTGCGTGAAGCGGAACGTATGGCAAAGATGCCGGAATTCAGGGGAACCATCTCCGATGTCGGCGGACCGTCTGCAAATATGTATGGATACCGGTGCCCCCTGTGGGAGACGAAAGGACCCTGCAAGAACAAGTCGTGTATCGGTTGTCCATCGCTCCAGACCGGAACAGAACGCCAGCTTCAGCTGCTTGAACAGCTGCGGGACATCCCCAAAGTAAAACATGTGTTCATCAGTTCGGGAATCCGCTATGACCTGATTCCGCAAACACCCGAGGGAGACGAATACCTGATGATCGTTTCTGAACGGCATATCTCCGGACATATGAAAGTCGCTCCGGAACACATCGTTCCTAGGGTAACCGCACTGATGAACAAACCGGACATCTCGGCATTCGATGCCTTTAGAAAACGATTCGAAGCACTCCAACAGAAGAAACTGGCAGAGGGATACCGCAAACGTCAGTATCTGGTTCCCTATCTGATGTCATCTCATCCCGGATGCAGAATCGAGGATATGGTGACGCTCGCGCTCTATTTGCGGGAACATAAGATGTATACCGAACAGGTCCAGGATTTCACGCCGTCTCCCATGACACTCTCGACTGCCATGTACTATTCCGGACAGAATCCTCTGACCGGTGCAAAAGTGCATGTGCCGTCCGGATCGGAAAAACGGATTCAGCGTGCGATACTGCAGTGGCAGGATCCGAAACAGTACGATTATGTCGTATCCGGCCTGCTCAAGGCGGGGCGGCGCGATCTGATCGGCGACCTTGTACCGAACCGGGGAATCCCCGAACGCCGGCCGACCAATAAAAACAGAAGACGTTAGGCCTTTGACGGTTCCGGCAACGGTTGTGCCGGAGCGGCCTTGTCTCCTTTTTTCCGTTCTTTTCTGAAGAACACTCCATTGAAAACCAATGGAACGATGATAGTGGTCACCAAAGATACGACGACGATGGATAGGAAAATTTCATTGCCGATCTGGAGATATTTCGCTGCAACCACAGGATTCGCCGCGGCTGCCGAAAGATCCTGGAAATGACCGAGAGCAAGCAGTCCTACAATCATGGCAACTTCTCCGCGGGGCGTCATACCGAATCCGACCATGAGCGAATCGCGCCAGCTCATACCGGTAAGTTTCGCCGGAAGACCGCAACCGATGACCTTAGTCGCAACCGCCACGACACAGAGTACGCCGATGAACAGCAGCATATCCGGCGTGATATACCGTAAATCAGCAATGACTCCGAGCGAGACGAAGAAGATCGATGCGAAGATGATGTAGAGATACTCGGATCCCAGCTTGATATCCATACTGTGTTTCAACTTGACGCGGCTGACACAGGCACCCGCAAGAAACGCCCCGACGATTGCAGAGACACCGACCGCTTCTGCGCACATCGCATAGAAGAATGCAATCATCATCGCGAAGATGAACACGAATTCCGGGAATCTGCGGACGATCTTCGTTCCGTCCATCCACTCCAGAAGTTTCGGAATGAACTTCACACCGATGAGCGCAGCAATGACCACGAATCCGATCGCCTTCAGAGCAATCAGCAGGACATCCCCGACGATGAGTTCCCCGGACACGCTGAGTTCCTGGGATATGGAAAGGACGATAAGACCAAGGATATCGTCGATGACTGCCGCACCGATAATGGCTTTCGCGAACGGCTGACGCAGTTTTCCCATTTCACGCAGCACATTCGCGGTGATTGCGATACTGGTCGCCGTCAGTGCGGTTCCGATGAATACCGCAGCAAAGAAATCCATGCCGAAACACTGGGCGGCGATATATCCGCCGAACCAGGGAACAACAACACCCGATGCCGCGATAACCAGATATTTCCAGTTGGTGATTTCCTTTAACTCGAACTCGAATCCGATAACGAACAGCAGGATAATCGAGCCGAGACTGGCAAGACTCTGGACGAAATCCGTATAGGTGATAAGACCCAATACACTCGGACCTACCAGCAGACCTACCAGTATCTCACCGATGACTGCGGACTGATGGATCTTGGTCGCAAGCAGATATCCTCCGAGTGCCACGAAGAGCAGGAGCGACATCTGGAATGCAGGAGTGGACAGGATTTCTTCCAACATATTCTGTCTAATAAATTAGGCATTACTCGGTATAAGTCTGTGGGAGCGCACAGTACTGCGGATTCTGTTCCGCGGGACAGTAGTTGCAGAGAGCATGCGGCAGATCCTTTTCCTTATCGCGCAGGGGACAGTATACAACCCCGTTCTCCTTCGTGACCGACCATCCTCCCGGAAACGGCATCCCTATCGGATGCCCGGGTTTTCCGGCAATCAGCATCGCATAGCCGTAGACCAGACGATAAAAGAGCTTGCCGGCGACACTGGTAAGAGCGGGACGCGGATCGTCCTTAATCTTTTCAACGGAAAATATCGCGGCAATACCTGATTCCCAGTATGATTTCCACAGCTCCGTATTAGCAATGACCGGACGGAGAATCCGGCGGGAAATGAATTCTTCATACTGCGTCAGGAGATCCTGAGCGAACGGATGGTAGCGACTCCGGTACGGTTCCGGCAGTTTCTTCACCTCGAACCGGATATTCGCACCGATTGTCTGCAGATCGAAAATCGTATACCTGCGTAGTGCTGCCACCATAATCGAAACCGCTTCGCTACCGTCAGACGTCTGTGCAAGACGCGTCATGGTTTCCGTCACGAACTGCCGCAGTTCATCTTCCGCATAGTCGAATACGTTCACAGGTCCTCGTACATGGTATTTGGTGTACACCGGTAAATAGGTTTAGCGGACTGCGGGAAAAATGCGGGAAATACACCAAGATTTTATACTGTTGCCCGCAAAAATGTAGACAAGTATACTTATGGACATTCTCTATGCGATAATTGTCGTCATCGGTCTCTGTGTATTCGAGACAGTCGCCAGCATAGACAATGCCATCATCAACGCCGATATCCTGGCTACCATGAAGGAATGGGCAAGACGCTGGTTCCTTACCTGGGGTCTGATTATAGCCGTATTCGTGGTGCGCGGCATGCTGCCATGGGTAATCATCTGGGCATCCACTCCATCGCTCGGTCCAATCGGAGCGTTCACCGCCACATTCTCCGGAGACGGCACGGCAGCTGCGGCAATCGAGCAGTCTGCACCGTTCCTGCTGGTCGGCGGAGGAATGTTCCTGATACTGCTCTTCCTTCACTGGATGCTCGTGGAAGAGAAGAACTGTATCGTTCCCGGCGAACGATTCATGGTAAAACTCGAACCCTGGTTCAATGCAACCGCAGCGGTCATCCTGCTCATTGCCATTCTCATATCGATGAACTTCAATCCGTATCTTGCGGTCGCCGCAGCAATCGGATTCGTCGTCTATTACATCATGATGGGTATCCGGATCTTTGCCGACAAGAAATCCCTGGAGCTGGAACAAAGCTCCAAGGAAAACGAAATCCAGGATCCGAAAGCTGCCCGCCATTCGGATGTCAGCAAACTGGTCCTGCTGGAAGTCATCGACGCTTCGTTCTCAGTCGACGGTGTCATCGGGGCATTCGCATTCACCATGTCGGTACCGCTGATTCTTATCGGAAACGGTCTCGGTGCACTGGTGGTCAGGGAACTGACGGTCAGAAACATCGAAAACATCCGGAAATTCGCCTATCTGAAGAACGGAGCGATGTACTCTATTTTCTGTCTGGGTCTGCTGATGTGCGCAGAAGCATTCGGACTGGCTGCACCGATCTGGATAGCGCCGGTTGTTACCATCGGAATCGTCGCAATATTCCTCCTGCTGTCGATACGCAAGATCAAGAGAAACGACTACGGTGTCTGCAAACTGAAATAATAATTCTCTCTGAAAAAAAACAAAAAAGGAAGAAAGCCGACGTTACGGCATCTTCTTGATTTCTTTTGCGATTTCCTGACCGAGCTTGAAGAACTGTGCTTTTTCTGCATCGTCCGGGCGGTACTTGAACTCAATCGGGTCGTGCCAGATCTTGATACCTGCCTTCTGCAGAAGTTCGGTAATTACAGCCGGTGCTCCGCCCTTTCCGCCATTGGAACCGAACGCGAATCCAATCTTCTTCTGGGTCTGTTTGCCCGGTCTGATACCTGCAAGATAGTAGAGGAATCCGGCAACGGTCGGTAACGGATAGTCTTCAAGGGTCGGAGAACCGACAACCACGGCCTTGGAATCGAGGATGTCACGAACGACATCGGAACGGTGGACACCTTCATAGCGTCCGTCCTTCAGCAGATCGATCTTGACTTCGACACCTTCAGAGATTGCTCCCTCGGCGATGTACTGTGCTGCAGTACCGGTAGAGTAGTGCATGGTATCGTAGACGATGGTGATCTTGTTCTTGGCAACGCCGTTTGACCAGTCGATATATGCCTTGATGATATCTGCGGCATGGGATCTCCAGATGATACCGTGGGACGGAGCGATCATTTCGATCGGGACACCGAGTTCGGTGACTTCTGCGAGTTTCTTCAGAACCTTCGGAGATAGCGGGACAATCAGGTTTGCAACGAACTTTGCCGCGTGTTCCATGGCAATATCGATTCCGAGTTCGTCATCGAAACGTGCGGATGATGCGACGTGCTGACCGAATGCATCGTTCGGGAACAGGACCTTGTCTTCACCAAGATAGGTGAACATGGAATCCGGCCAGTGAAGGAACGGTGCTTCAAGGAAGGTAAGCGTCTTGCCGCCGAGCGGAAGCGTCTCGAGGTTCTTGATGGTGTGGATATTCCACTTCGAGGTATCGTAGTGGCGTGCCATACCGCCTTTTGCGATTTCCGTCATATAGATTGGCACGTTCGGCAGTTTCTTTGCCAAAAGCGGAAGGGAACCGGAATGGTCGATTTCGATGTGGTTCGCAACGATGTAATCGATCTTCTCGAGCGGAAGAACCGATTCGATGCGTTCGATGAGCTGCCACTCGTGACCCGGATAGGTACCGTCGATCAGAGCAACCTTCTCACCGATGACGAGGTATGCGTTGTACGTCGTTCCCGGAAGCGTGTATCCATGGTAATCACGGATATTCCAGTCGATTGCGCCTACCCAGTAGACACCTTCTTTGATTTTAATCGCTTTCAACATAACATAACATGTTTGGCGTGAATCGTATAAGAGCATTGTTTTTTAGACACTACTTTTCAGAAAACCCGATGAAATCCGACACGATCTCGAACAAATACCCTGCAAAATACGGAAAAACAGACAATTTTTCCGATGAAAAACAATCGAAATAACATAAATCCTACAGATATGGTGGCTGTGTATTCTCTAGGAAGACGACTGTCGCATAAAGAAATTACTTTCTATCTAGAAGTCCAATATGTACACCATAATCAATGGGGAATCATTGTGAAAGAAGTAACTGAAAACTATGTTCCGAAAGATGTGGAAGCATCGGTACGAACGTACTGGAACGAAAACAACACGTATCGTGAAACCAGAAAACTGCGTGAATCGGGAACACCCTGGCTCTTCGTCGACGGTCCGCCGTATACCACCGGATACATCCACCTGGGAACCGCATGGAACAAGATCCTGAAGGATTCCATTCTCCGTTACCAGTCAATGCTCGGCAAACACATCATCGAACGTGCCGGATACGATATGCACGGTCTGCCGATCGAGGTCAAGGTCGAAGAAAAACTCGGATTCAAGAACAAAGCCGATATCGAGACACACGGTGTCGCGAATTTCATCGAAGAATGCCGCGATTTCGCCCTGACCCACAAGGATCTGATGAGCGACCAGTTCAAGAACCTCGGTACCTGGATGGATTTCGACGACCCGTACCAGACCGTCGACAAAGGATACATTGAAGCCGCATGGCACACGCTCAAGCTCTGTGCAGACAAGGGATACCTCGAACGCGGCAGCCGTGTCGTCAACTGGTGTCCACGCTGCGGAACGGCAATCGCAGATGCCGAAGTCGAATATTCCGATGAAACCGACCCGTCCATTTTCGTCAAATTCCCCATTATCGGACGGGACAATGAATATCTGGTCATCTGGACGACCACACCGTGGACCCTGCCGGCAAACGTCGCCGTCGCCGTCGGAAAAGAGTTCGTCTACGCGAAATGCCAGGCGGAAAAGAACGGCAAGACCGAACTTCTCTGGATCGCAAAGGATCTGGCGGAACAGATTCTCAAATACGGCAAATATCAGAAATTCGATATTCTGGAGACGAAGACCGGTGCTGAACTTGCCGGTACGAAATACCGGTCTCCGCTCGCGGACCTGGTACCGATCCAGGCACAGATCGAACACCGTGTCGTCACTGCCGACTATGTCGCCATGGAAAACACCGGTATGGTCCATATCGCACCGGGACACGGCTGGGACGATTATCTGGTAGGTCTCAAGGAGAAACTGCCGATCATCTGCCCGGTCGACGGAAACGGCAATTTCACTCCGGAAGCTGGTGAATTCGTCGGAAAATACGTCAAGGATCCGGAAACCAATCAGGAAGTCATCGACAAACTCGGTGACTATATGCTTGCCGTGCGCAAGATTACCCACCGCTACGGACACTGCTGGAGATGCAAGACCCCGATCATCTATCGTGCAACATCCCAGTGGTTCCTGAAAGTCAAGGAAGTCAAGGACCAGATGCTTGAGGAAATCTCCAAGGATGTCACCTGGTATCCGGACTGGGCAGGATCCGCACGGTTCCATGACTGGATCGCCGAAGCACGCGACT